>JBKJNG010000636.1:0-3051 GCA_046596065.1 Phnomibacter sp.
TTAGCCTAGATGGTTGGTTTCTTTTTTGGTTTCCCTAGTTGAAATGCCCTGCTGATATTGAAGCCAAGACTAATATCTCCATCAAAAAATTTGCCTGACGTTTCTGTTATAAATGGCCGCTCTGCAATTCCCTGACCATTGGTAAGAAGTACCTGGAATACGTGTCCGCCGGTTTCTATATCAACTCCAACGGACAACGAGTTTTGGGAATTGTCGAATTTAAAGCCCGGTAAATTATAATAGTATTCCAGTACAAGGCTTGTGCGCTTATTTATTTTTGTGCTTAGTGCGCCTCCAATCGAAATAATATCGTTGGGATCTGTAGCCAATGGAACAACATTATAATGCACAATAGTTGGCATCAACTGAAGCGATAAAGCAGTACCAAATTTTCTTGCTATGATAATTTGACCAGCATAATACAGGCGGTCGCTAAAGTGTGCCACATCTTTGATGCTATCAGGTGTATGAAGGGTTTGTAACATTATTGTACCAAGTACAGAAAGTGATATCGGAATATTTTTTTTCCCTGATTGTTGCTCCAATATTTTATACTTCGCAAAAGCATCCCATTGTTTGCCATAGGTAGCACGTCCCCCGCCAATCATCAGCCTGTTTGTAATGCCATAATCGCCACCAATACGGATGGTTGCATTGTCAAGGCCGAAGAACTGCTCCCATCCACCACTCAGGTACCCAAAGCGATGCTGAACTTTAATATCAAGCACTCCTTCCGGAATCGTTTCTACACTGTGTCCATTACCAACACGGGTACTTTTAAAAGTAGATATCACTTTTTCGGAAGTGTTTTTCTGCTCTTTTTTGGATTCCTGTTCCAATAGTGAATCAAGATTTACGTCTTGTGCTATTGTACCTGCCGATATCAGCATTAAACAAAAAAATAATACTTTTTTTAAGCGATGAAATTGCATCATGAGTATGGTTAGTAATGGTGGTTTAAATATTGTGCTACTTATAAGGCTCGTAATCGCACTTAATAGTTACCTCAATTTCATCGGCAATTTTTGCTGCTGTAAAACCCGGAGTAGTAATATTAAAGTCTGATCGTTTTACTTTAAAAATAGCGTTGCCCGAAGGCTTGCCGCTCTTAATAGCGATAGTGCCTTTTTGTGTTATTTTTTTTGTGATACCATGCATGGTCAGGTCGCCGGTTACATCTACCGGGTAAACGCCATCTTTACTAAAATCTACCGCTTTAATATTGGTGATACTCCCTTTAAATTCTGATTTGGGAAACTGGTCGCTATCCATGTACGATGGTGAATTAAAGTGGCCCTGCATGGCAGCTTTTGGAAACTGGAAACCTTTAATTAAAACCTGGAAACGAAAGTCGCCTTTTGTCGCATCCAGGAAACTTACTGTTTCAAAATTATCGGCTTTAATGTCTTCAACGTTTGTATGAGAGTAGAAAGAAATGTAACCATTCTTTGTAAAAAATACTTGTGCTGTTGCTATTTGAACAGCGAATGCAGATGCAATAAACAGGAATACTTTCTTCATTGTAATTGTCTTTTTAATACTTAATTATTTTGTTTTATTTAATTATTTGGTGCGCCATTTCTTATCCATGTTCTTATAACGGCAATATTGCAGGATGATAATTTATTGCCATTTTTAGGCATGAAAGAAAAGCCTGGAACATGCGCTATCACCTGTAACATCGAACCGAATTTTGCTTGTGTAGAGACTCCGGTATATGTATCTAGTTTAATACCTGATCCATTGATGGCGGACCCACTGTGACAACTATAACAATTTGCATTTAAAATTCCTACCACATCAGTACCATAGGTAACAGATGTGGTATCACAAGCTGTTGCATTGGGTGGATATACTTCTTCTGATTTATCGTAATAGCAAGCATTGAATGTTATGGTTGTTGCTGCCAACGCCACAATTAATAATGATCTTCTCCTGTTCATGAGTATCTTATTTAAGCGTTAACGGGTTAATTATTTTGAGCGCCTGCGTTTATCCATTTTAATATAATCTTGATATTACAGTCCGATAGCTTGCTGCCACCCTGCGGCATTTGCTTTGAGCCGGGTAGCCATTGAATCGCACCGGGAATTTGATCTACATGATTTATAACTGCAGCATATTTACTAAGATCTACTCCCCCATTTGCGGCCGCCCCGGCAGTATTGTGGCAACTGGTGCAGTAGTTGTTTAATATAGGCGCAACGTTTGCTGCAAATTTAAATTGAGTAGTGTCGCACACGGAAGTGCTGCAATTCTTTGTATTGTTTGCGCCTTCATTTATCCATTGTGCAATACGGTTTTTTTGCAGCGTGGTTAATGGTGGTGCGTCTTTCGGCATGGCATTTTCGCCTAACTCAAAAAGTACCTTATATATTTTGCTGTCAGAAGCTTTGCCTGGTTTTATATCTTTTTTTATGATGTTTTCGTAGCTATCTAACATATAGCCTGCTTCATTTGTAATGGCATCATGACAGCCGCTTTTTGCACAACTCAACTGAAAAATTGGTAGTACATCCGTTTCAAAACATATTTTTCCGTCAGCACCGGTGCCCGTGCTGTCAGGCGTTGAATCTACTCCGCCGGGGTTAAAGATCTCATGCTTACAGGATGACAGCCACCCGAAAAAAATGATCGTAATTATAATTAGTGCGAAAACCTTTTTCATACCGGATTTTTATTTGCTTCTTTATTTTACTATGTAGCAATCAATCAACGTAACATCCATTAAGAAACCGCTGCAGATACCTTTAATTTTTACATTATCACCCACCTTCACTTCCGCATCTTCTTTCATAGTACATCTTACACCGGCCATGGGATCTGATGTTTTTAAGGATATTACTTTTTTGCCCTGCTGCGTTTTACTTACGCCGGTTACCTGGCCGGTTACTTCAATCGCCTTATCGAGGTAAAGCGCATTGGCCTTTTTTTCATCCGCACAGGGTATAATTGACGCCTATAGTGCGGATGAAAAAAAGGCCAATGCGCTTTACCTCGATAAGGCGATTGAAGTAACCGGCCAGGTAACCGGCGTAAGTAAAACGCAGC
>JBKJNG010000538.1:0-3260 GCA_046596065.1 Phnomibacter sp.
CAAATCGTATACAGCCGCATCGTCCTTACTGCTATTACCAACCAGCAGCTTTTTGTTATCGGGCGCAGCAAGGTTTGTTTTTAAAATATTATCCAGTACTTCCGGAGCAATTTTGCAACCGCACCCTGCACCATGAGAGTATTGTGTAAGTTTATAAGATGCAATATCTGTTTCAATCATTTTTTGGCATTTATTGTATGTAACAGCAAAGTTGCATTGGCGTTTGCGTCAACGTTTACTGCTTCTATCATAGTTAATTGTGTTTTGATGTTCTCCCGGTTATGCATTGCTTTTAAATAACATTTATCGTAGTAGGTAAGCAGAATCCGGAAGCAGGAAGCTATGTCATCTTCTTCAAAAAAATTGATGGCGTTTTTAGTCTCCAATCCTCCTAATCTTTTTTGTATTCGTTCGATGGCCTCTTTTAAATCAACTTTATTTAAAGTACCATAAGTTAGCACAATATGCTGTAGGCGCTCCTCGAAAGGAATTGAAATAAAATACAGCGACTTGCTTCGCATGGCATTAAAAAATGCCAATGGAATGACAAGTTTTCCAATACGCCTGCTTTCATCTTCCAGCCATATTATATTATCATTTTTACCTGCATTTTCAACCAACGATTCCGCCAGCAGGTTCTCAAACATTTCCTGCGAAGGTTGCGCCGGCATGTCAATTCCACCAAAGGCAGAACCTTTATGTTGTGCAATAGCTTCAAGATCAATTACGGCCTCGCCCGATTGCCGCAACTGCATTAATATTTCTGATTTTCCACTGCCTGTGTAACCGCCAAGCACCCGTATATTGTAATCAGCTTCAAACTGTTTCAACACCCAGTTTCGGTAAGCTTTATAACCACCAACAAGTGTGTACACTTTAAAACCGTACAAGTCCAGCAACCACGCAACACCTGCACTACGCATACCTCCACGCCAACAATGCACGAATACAATTTGATTGGTAGTTTCAGCGGTGGCGTAATAGCTTTTGCAAAGTGCAGTTACTTCATCAACCATTGCCACCATCTTCTTGCCGAAATATTCCAGCCCAATCCTGATGGCTTGTTGTTTTCCTTCCTGCTTGTACGCGGTTCCAACCACTTTTCTTTCTTCATCGGAAAACAAGGGCAGGCTGTGAGCATTTGGTATATGTGCATGATCGTATTCGTCGGGGCTTCTTACATCAAACACAACATGGCTTTTAGCCAATAAAAGAAAATCGGAAATAGCTAGTTTTGTAACCAATGGTTCAAGAATAATTTATAATGGATGATTGCTGGTGTGCGGAAGAAGGTTGATTACTTAAATGAAGGCTAAGTCGCGGAGAACTCACCATTTACTACTTCACCAAATCGCCAATTGTTTGCACCGATAATGGATGATATGCAAGCTTCGCTTTTTCAAAAACCTGTTGCGCCCATTGTTTTCCTTCCGGTGTTTTTACCATGGCTTTGTAAACAGGTAAAATCAGCTTTCTTCTTCCGTTATTTAATAGAAATTTTTCGATACTTGTATATGCCTGTTTGTATTTATTATTTATTGCCATTGTGTACCATACTGATTGAATTTCTGCATTGCCACTTTGTGTAAAATGGAAAATACTATCCAGCGATTGCATAGGTGCCTGCATTAATAAAAGTGAATCTTTTGAAGCAGCCAATGCAGGATTAGCCATCCAGCCAGCACTTATATCCGCGGGTATATGACTAATCAAATAAAGCTTCTGATTGGTTGACCGTATAAGGCCTCCAAAGCCATAGGTACTACCAGTTCGTTGCCAGTTTGCAATTAACGTATCAATCGCATTAAAATCTGCTGAAACAGCAGGAATGATATTGTTTGGCAAACCTGTTTTGTATACCCAGTCATTCACTTTTATTTTAGCTGCAAGCGATGAATCACCGGCAATTAAATTGCTATTTAATTCTGCCAAAAATTGTTCTGTAGTGCGGGATTGAAAAGCGTTTTTATCAAAATAATTTTTAAGAAAGCTGTCAAACTTTTCACGACCAACAGCTTCTTCAATAACCCTTAAAAATGCATATCCTTTTTCGTAGGCGATATTGCTGATACCAGCATCGGGATCACGACCTTCCAGTTCGGCCTTTAATTTTGTATCGCGGCCCGTATCCCCTTTTTCCTTAAGTGCATTCATTAAATCCTGCCGGCCCAGTACTTCCTGCATCCGCGCCTCTTCTTTACCATATAACGCTTCCACAATCCTGCGCTCGAAATAAGTGGTAAAACCTTCATTCAGCCACATATCGTTCCAGCCTGCATTGGTAACTAAATTGCCGCTCCAGCTATGTGCCAGTTCGTGCGCAATTACGCTAACAAGCGAACGATCACCGGCCAATAACGCGGGCGTAACAAAAGTTAGATTTGGATTTTCCATGCCGCCGAAAGGAAAGCCCGGTGGCAATACGATAACATCATAGCGGCCCCACCTGTACGGACCATATAAATCTTCAGCGGCGGTAACCATCTTACCCATATCGGCAAATTCCCACGCGGCTTTTCCAACCACAGAAGGTTCCGCATAAACACCGGTGCGGCTGTCAATTGCTTTAAACGCAATATCGCCCACAGCCAAAGCTAGCAGGTAACTGGGGATGGGATGTGTTTGTTTAAAAAAGTAAATGCCATCAGGGTTTACATCCTGCGAATTTTCAGCACTCATTATAGCTCTTAAACCCTTAGGAACTGTAACGGTTGCATTGTAGGTAAAACGAATGCCCGGACCATCCTGGCAAGGGATCCACGTTCTTGCTAATATGGGCTCAGATTGTGTAAAAAGAAAGGGAGATATTTTGCCCGCCGTTTGTGGTGGCGACAACCATTGCAAAGCAGTTGCTTGTTTTGAAGTGGAATAATAAACAGATAGCACCTGTGTATTTGGCAATATTTTTATGTGCAATGCCTGCCCTAAAAAGAGCTTCGCTGAATCAAGAAAATAAGTTGTTGGCTGCTCATTTTCTTTTTCTCCCAGCGTTACTTTTTCTATGTACAATGTGTTGGCATCAAAAACAATTTCGCTGCCTTTGTTGATGTTGTTTATCGTCCATGTGGCCTTACCAGTTAGCTGTTGCTTATCAAAATCAACATTCAATTCAAGGTCCAAATGTTTTACAACGGCACTATCGGGCCGGGCAAAACTATGCGGATCGTGCAGGCTATCATTGAATGCATTATTTGTGCCGGCAGTATTAGTTGGCGATGAAGGCTGTTTACAAGCAATCGCAAATACTAGCAGAACAACAG
>JBKJNG010000072.1:0-6071 GCA_046596065.1 Phnomibacter sp.
CAATAACCTTCTCTCGCAAACTATCCAAATAATTATCAATTCTTCTTTTCTGCCGTAGATGATGACGCAAATGCATATCCGCAAATTGAAACCATTCCTTCGCATTAAAGTATTCAAGGCCGGAATGTTTAGCTTTGCCAGTATTTGGACTGCTAATAATCCTATTTCCAATGCGGTTCATGGCTTCTTTTAACGCCTGCATTTTTTCCAGCAATTGCGATTTGCTAACGGGCTGAGGCACTCTATCAGCAATAAACGGATCGCCTTTAATTATTTCGTCCGGAAATTCGTTATTCCTAAACATTCCTTTTGCTTTGCCGGTCATTTCTTCCGTGGCATTTTCATCGCTTTGTTAACAGGCGTCCATTTGCTCCATATAGTATTCTGCCTCGTTAATAAGATGCATGTAAACCTGCCCAACAGACCAGCTATCTGCGTTTGGTCTTGCGTGTAATTTTTCGATGTCGTATTGTTCCAATGCGACAATCCATGTATCAATTGTTTTGTTGAAATTTTCAATAAGCATCTTAATATGTTTGTTGCAAATTACACAAAATACCAGGCTAAGATTAATAGCTGTGCAAAGACTTCTTTGTAAAATTTAGAAAGCAATTGTTGCGCTAAAATTATTGGCAAGTGGCATTCTCGGGCATATTTAATCAAGTGTATTATTAGTTCCGGTAGTTGGGTTTTCCATAGCAACAGAACCTGTAATTTGAACCATTTTATTTATGGGCTTCTATTTAATCAAATGTTCCAATTACAGTACTGTATAAACAGGAACAGCATAAGCACAATTGCATCATGTCAATTCTTCAATATAAGAATGAAGGAACGATGAAAAAACTCAAACTGCCATCACTAAAATTGTAATTGTCAAAATGCCAAGAAGTAAAAAAGCAATTGTTCTTATCCAATTAGTAGAAAGCAAAAGTTTAACCTTTGCCTCGTCGTATCCTGTGTTTGCCATTTCATCCTGGATCTTCCGTTGCCATCTAACAGTTGAAATAAATGCTATAATGTTCAAAGCCAATGAAGCGGTCGCTTCAGCAGTTGTCATAAAAACAGGACGGGTAAACACTAAGAAGATACTTAAAACCAACATTAACATGCCTGGCAGGATGGCCGGAATAAGAGCTGCTTTATTATTTGCCTTCATGTAACTTCTGAAATGCTCTTTGCCAACAAAAGAGTAAATGCCATAATGCTGTATTTGCAAACTCATCATGTTGCCTGCGTTATAAGCCGCAAGAAAAGTGTACACTCCGTAGGTAATCATTTCTTCAATTTATTTAAAATTCATCTTGATTTAAAATTCATCTCTATCCAACTTTTAAGACTTAACGAATCCGGAAATTCGTTCTTTGTTGATTCCACATCTTCCTTTGAAAAAGAACTTTTTTCATTCATCCATTTAAACATTTTATATAAATTTTTCCCAAGGAATAGCCTTGTTATAATTGCAGGTAGTCTTTTATATTCCATTTTCATATTCAGCACACTAGAGAACGTATCAGCAACTTCCTGCGTGCTCAATTGTTCTGTCGCCAACGGAATTGTTTTACCTAAATACGTATCACTATTCAAAAATATTTTTGCAGCCGCTTTACCTATATCTTCCGCCGCTATATATTGTTGTATTGTATTACTATTAAGAGGTTGTACAAATTTCCCTTTTAATATTCCTTTTTTTACTTGCGGAATTAAAAAGTTTTCATACAATGAAGTAGGCCTGATGATAGTAAATGGCAACCCCGTTTGCCTGATATGATTTTCAATTTTAAATTTACTTTCCATGTGCGGAACACCGCTATTTAAATGCGCCCCAAAAACCGAGGAATACAAGAAATGTTTTACACCAAGTTCTTTGCCTATTGTTGCTAATGTAATACCCTGGTTAATTTCTTTGTCAATTCCATTTTCAAAGGTTTGAACACTGAATATTCCATATGCATCTTTCAAATGTTTACGATAAGTATCGGCATTATTTAAGTCTCCTTTTACCAGCTCAATGTTTATCTTTTTTAAACCTGCTGCCCTGGTTGAACCGGGGTCTCTTGTTAACACTTTTACCATAAAGCCCCGCTGCGACAAACTTCTTGCAACCGCACCACCCTGGTTCCCGGTTCCTCCTGTCACAAAGATTGTTTTGTTATTTATCATACTTTTTAACTCCTGGCTAAGCTGCTGGAAATGTAGAACGCATCTATTGCAGCTAACAGTAAGCCTTAATGAAGTACCGGATTTAAAAGCACATACAAATGATATGTGCGTAAATAAATAGGTAGAACGTTGTCCCCAAAAAATATTGCGAAAGCAAAATGGGGACAATGCTGTCCCCAAAATAAAATTAAAATACAAAGTGGGTACAGGTCCAAGATTCCCACACTCACTTCGCAATCGTCCCGCTATTGCTTACAAATGCAATGCGTTTGCTATCGGGGCTCCAGGAGGGCGTGTTGATGGTTCCCTGTCCGCCATAGAGGTAGGCAATTACTTTTGGAGCGCCACCGCTTACCGGCATTAAACGCAGCATCACCCGTTTGTAAAAAGGATGATCACCGGCATCAACGGTGTTTGGAAATGAGATCATCACCATCCATTTTCCATCCGGCGAAATATGCGGAAACCAATTGTTGTAATCATCAAAAGTTAGTTGCTCCGGTTGGCTGCCATCGGGCTTCATGCGATACACCTGCATGGTGCCACTATGGTTGGCATTGTAGTAAATATATTTTCCATCCGGCGAAAATTCAGGTCCATCTGCCAAACCAGTTTTGTTAAACGTGAGCTGTACTTCCGGTCCGCCGGCAACTGGTTTTTTATAAATGTTATATGCAGCACTAACACTGGTACGTTGGGCGGTGTACAATAGTTCTTTTCCATTCGGGCTCCAGCCATGCAGGTACGATGGCGTACTGTCGGTGATAAGCTTTGGCTCGCCACCGCTCAGCGGCAAAACATACACGGTTGATCCACCACCTTGCATCCCATCCCTGTGACTGCTGATGCCAAGCATTTTACCATCAAAAGAAATTACATGATCGTTGTTATTTCTTATGGCTGCACCGGTATTCAATTTTTCCGGCGTACCACCCTCAACAGGAATGGTATAAATACTGCCACCCTGGTTGTATAAAATGCGTTTGCCATCGGGCATCCAGTTAGGCGCTTCAAAGCGGCCCGAGTCTTCGTGAATAATAGTTCTCTTCCCATCAAACACATTCATCAGTTCCAGCCTGCTGCCTAATATGCCATCGTTGTAACCGTTGTGTTTATCGGGTACTGTTTTTTCAATCCGTACATTCCAGGCAAGTCCTTCTTCCTGCGCTTCGGGATTATGACTGTTTACAAATAAACCTACCAGCGCTTCGTTTGGCATATCAATCATATCGGTACGGCCAATTTCCTGCAGTGGCTCACCGGGGTTGGCGGCACGCATAATAAAGGTTTTACCCACCCGCTCCAGTTGCAGGATCTGCAGGTTTTTCTTCACTGGAAAAATCTCATCTTCGGGATCACGCATATAAGCGCCACGCAACCTGCGCCATTGCAAAACAGTCAGGCCATCGCCATGCAAAACGGCACTCATATGCGCCGCATCTTCCTGCTCCGATGCACGAACCATCAATCCAATTTTACGGTGTGGTTCTTTGCTTTCACCCACCATTTTTACATTTGCAGTTATAATAAAATCGCCCTTAATCTTGTTATAAGCATATTGAAATTCATCGCGGTTAAACCAAATATTATAGCCGCCGCCTTTCAACGAATAACTCTGGTCGGATGCGTTTAAACTGGCAGTGCCTTTTACTTTGGGATTACCGATATCGGTATGGTTTTGAAAAATACCAATTGGGTTTGTTTGTGCCATAGAAAAAACAGATAAAGAAAGGCAGGCTGTAAGCAGTGCTATTTTCATTTGGAAGTTTTCATTGTAATCCAAATGTAATTAGTTGGCATGGCAAAATGCAGAAAGGATAAATTATGCTTAGAAATGGATAAGAGTACCGGTAACAATGATGCCCTGATTTTATTCAAATAAAGGCGTGAAAAAAGCAAAAAAATGCGCTTTATAAGGCGCATTTTTTCATATTTCAGCTAACGACCATTGACTTATTGACCGTGGCCATAAATCTCTCTTACAATTTTACCCCAACCGTTAAAAAGAAGGTACGGCCATCCCCAGGCAAAGCACCCGGGCCCGGGTAACCACCCGCACGGCGGGTAAAATATGTTTTATCAAACAGGTTATTAATGCCGGTTTTAAAGGTCAGCCCGGAAGAGCATTTATAGGTGGCCGTAAGATCGGTAACTGTGTAAGAAGGTATCAAACCGTTCTGGGCATTCGCTGCGGGTTCAACGGTATTGTTGGCATTGGAATAACAATCACCTACATAACTAAACTGACCTGTTAGCAAAAATGCTTTGTAGCCGGCGGTAATGCCGCCGCGAAAAATATTTCGCGGTGCATTTTCAACACGCTTTCCCTTGGTGGCGGCATCCTTATGATTGCTGCTATACCTGGCATCAGTATAACCGTAAGATCCAAAAAGTATAAGGTCGGTCTTGTTACTTTTAGTGAAAGCTTTAACGGCGTTAAACTCCACATAACCTTCAAAACCCTTGCTGGTGCTGTTACCAACATTGGTAATAAGGCGGTAGTTAACGCCCGTTGGAGTTATGGCTCCAACACGGTTATTGTATTGCAGTACAAAGCCACTTACATCAAACTGCAGAAAGTTTTTCACTTTACCACGATAACCCAAATCGAGGTTATAGCCTTTCGCGTCTTTAAGATCCGGATCTACTACATCCGTAGTTGGCGGCGCCTGCAAGTTGGCGAATTGTATGGGGCGATATGCCTGAGAAAAGTTAGCATACAATTCGGTCGATTTGGTAATATGGTATTCAGCCCCTATGCCACCGAGCACAAAACTGCGGCTGCGGGTAACATTCTGTAAAAGCATCTCAGAACCATTTGTTGCAAAACCGGTACGCCCGCTGGCGGCACCTTGCAGCCACTCGTAACGTATGCCCGGAATAACGAGGAGTTTATCGCCCAGGCGGAAGATGTTTTCTGCGAAAGCGGCTGCATTATGCGATTTAAATTCATAGTCACCGGGGTATTCGCCAAAAGCTGCCATATTATAATCGCTGCCGCCAGTTCCTTTGCCATTGGCCTGCCGGTACGTAGTACCCGTGTACAAACGAATTCCACCTGATAACGTATTTTTTAATTTGCCAATGTTATAGTCGGTAATAAGGCGGCTTTCCACTGCGTAATTGCGATATTGATCTGCGTTGAGTATGCGGTTATTATAGTCTTTTGTTACAGCGTTAATGCTGTCTTTAACCGTAATAGCCTGCGTAAATCCTACGCTGTTACGGTTACCGATTGTAGCAAACAACCTGGTGTTCCAACGGGTACTGGCGTTAAGCTGGTAATTGGCAATCAGGGCCGGTGTCGTCCAGGTTATCTGGAACCAGTTGCGGCTGCGAAGACTTTCCCGCGGATCGGCATACAACATGCTGTCAACCAAACCACCCGCCTGTTGGCTGCGCATAACCTGGTGCATTAATTCGGCCGTGATCGAAAACTTTGGTGTAGCCTGGTAAGTTACTGTTCCGTAACCGGCATTGGTAAAATAGCGGCTGTTTTCACGCCAGCCATTCCCATTTCTATGATCAAAAAAACCATAATAATTCAATTTGCCTTTTTTACCGCCAATGGCATTAAAACTGTTGAACAAAGCATTGCTGCCAATGGTTTGATGGGTTTCAAATTCAAAAGGCTTTTTAATTTCGCTGCCATTGCGTAGAATATAATTTACGAGGCCACCGAATTGTGGACCGTATTGAAGCGAGCCCTGCCCCCGCACAATTTCTATCCGCTGTACCGCCTGCAATTGCGGGTTGTAATAAGCTTCAGGATACCCAAACGGATCGGCTGAAATATCATAGCCATTCTGGCGCACATTAAATTCCCAACTGCGATTAGGGCTTAAACCTCTTGCCGCAATACCTATTTGCATACCACTGGGATCGCTTTCCCAAATCTGAATACCGGG
>JBKJNG010000131.1:0-3858 GCA_046596065.1 Phnomibacter sp.
ACGCTGAATTTACCAGTTCGAATATTTGAGATGCATATGGTAAAATTTCCTTTGCCTTTTTTGCCTGAACCAATTCAAGATTGTACCGCTTTCTTACAATTGAAGCAATTTTCTCCAAATTCTCCGGGATGGTTTCGGGCACCTTTATTCTATATTCAATCCAATCAGCATCTTTAGTATATCCAAGTCTTTCAATCAACTGGGGATAATAAGGATAATTATAACTAGCGCCTAATGTTCCCAACTGATCGAAACCTTCCACCAACATTCCCTCATGATCCAAATCCGTAAATCCCATTGGCCCATGAACTGCTGACATCCCTTTTTCTTTCGCCCATTTTTCTACTTCCCCGATTAGCGCCTTTACTATTTGTAGGTCATTTTCAAAATCTATCCATCCAAAACGTATATAATTATTTTTCCATTTTTCTAAATACGCATTATTCAAAATAGCAGCGATACGTCCTACCACTTTATCATCCTTTAAAGCAAGCCAGTAGCGTGCTTCACAGTATTCAAAAGCTGGGTTTTTATCCCGGCTCAAAGTACTCATCTCGTCGAACTGCAACAGGGGGATATAACATTTATTATCTCGGTATAATCTGTTAGGGAAATCAATAAACGTTTTTAATTGCTTCTTATCTTTTACCTCCCTAATTGTAATACTCATATTTAAATTTGATCAAACCCAGTAAAAAGAATCAAAAAAAGTATCGTAAATAGACCTTTTTAGTTTTTAAAACGCAGAAGTGATTTCTGTTAATATCACGTTACACACCACTTTTGAACTATGAGCACCGTTTTGCAGATTAGTCAGTTCTTAAACTTTTGTCTTGACGGTCTTAACTCCCACTTCGGCGCAGGCAAGTGATAGTTTTTCTATGGCTTCCTCTATCTGGCTGAAGGTATGGGTAGCCATAATAGAAAGACGTATAAGCGATGCTTCAGCTGGAACCGCAGGAGAAACAACCGGGTTTACAAAAATGCCCTGCTCCAATAAAATTTTAGTTACCTGGAAAGTTTTAAGATTATCTCTGATATAAACCGGGAGAATTGGGCTTTCAGTAGGGCCAAGATCAAAGCCTTCTTCTATCAATAATCTTGTTGCATAATGCGTGTTATTCCACAATGCTTCGCGGTGTTCGGGCTCTGTTTCAATAATATCCAAAGCTGCAATAACACTTGCAACCGACGCCGGCGTCATGCTGGCGCTGAAGATAAGCGACCTTGCCCTATGCCTCAGGTAATCAATCGTATCGCTGCTTCCTCCAATAAATCCACCAAGCGATGCAAGCGATTTACTGAACGTTCCCATTATTACGTCTATTTTATCGATAAGTCCAAAATGACTTGCAGTGCCAGCACCATTTTCTCCAATAACACCAAGGCTGTGCGCATCATCCACCATTATGTTGGCGCCGTAACGGTCGGCAATTGCAACGATTTCAGGCAGTTTAGCGATGTCGCCTTCCATGCTGAAAACACCGTCAAACGCAATAAACTTCACCACTTCTTCCGGAAGATTTCGAAGCCTGCGTTCGAGATCTTCCATATCGTTGTGTGCATACTTAATTACTTTGGAAAATGCAAGCCTGCTTCCGTCAATGATTGAAGCGTGGCTGTATTCATCAAGAATAATATAATCATGTCTTCCGGTAAGGCAGCTTAAAGCGCCAAGGTTTGCCTGGAAACCGGTACTGAAAATGACGGCATCTTCCATACCACTAAAAGCCGCCAATCTTTTTTCAAGTTCAATATGAATATCAAGTGTACCGTTTAGAAAACGCGACCCAGCACAACCGGTTCCGTATTTTCTGATAGCATGCTCAGCTGCTTCCTTAATTTTCGGATGATTGGTAAGGCCCAGGTAAGAATTGGATCCGAACATTAATACTGGCTTACCTCCTATCATTACTTCCGTATCCTGTCCGGATTCAATTGGTCTGAAATAGGGATATAATCCACTGGCCCGGGATTCTTTTGCATCCGTAAATTCAGCCATTCTGCGTTGTAATTTTTTCTCCATGTATTGTTGCTTATAGTAGGGAAAATTGTAAACTTGGTTTCGTATTAAAAGCAGTTCGTTATTTTCTTTTTATTAAACTAACTGGCTTGATTAGTAAACATTTACAAAAAACATAAGTTGATAAATTTACAGTAAGAAGCACATGTTATATATGAACGGGTTCATTATTTTTTAAACCCTTTAATAACAAGTCTACGATTGCATCGAAACGATTTTCTATCCCATCGAATTTATTATTGGAAAAAAGATCGAACTCGAAACCCTTAAGCGAACTCATAATGATATAAGGCATTATGTCCAGTTGACTATAGAGCCTTTCATGAAATTCACCATTATCAATTCCAAATTGCAAAATCTGGGTAATGAGTTTTATTTCTCTTTCTTCGTATTCTTTGTGTAAATAATGATGGCATGGGGGATTTTCAAGCATCTCAAGCCTTACCATTTGGTAAAGGTTGGACATTCCGCGAAGGGTTTGCATTTTAGTTACTGAGTAGGCTTTTAGTTTAGCCTCCGCAGTGGTTGCATTTTCTACTGCCTGGCGGGTTTTGCCAAGTACTTCTTCCATTTCTTTGTGAACAACAGCATCAAAAATTTCTTCCTTGCTGCAGTAGTAATAATAAAGCGTGCTTTTGCCTTTGCAGATATGCCTGGCAATATCTTCCATTGTGGTTTTGCGAATACCAAATTGTTGAAAAAGCCTCTGTGCTGCGGCTAAAATCTCTTCCTTTATAATCTCGTCCCTGGTTAAAACCATTTTTCGACTAAAATCTAATTCGGGTCCAAAATTAAATGAATTCTGTATAGAATTAATTAAAAAATAATTTGGAATGCCAATTATGTGTAAACTCTTGTTGAGCTACGCCCAAATTAAAAAACTTCGGGCTACATTATTTCACTTAATTTATCAACCACTCTATCAACTTCAGCCTTTGTATTGTGCTTGCTTAATGAAAAACGAACGGTTACCTGGTCGGGATTATTATTAATTGCCCTTATAACATGACTGCCCGCATCAGCACCGCTTGTGCATGCGCTGCCACCACTGGCACAAATCCTGTTGATGTCGAGGTTAAACAACATCATTTCGCTTTTTTCTGTTTTTGGGAAGTTTACACTTAGCACCGTATACAAGCTTTGCCCAAGCGGATCCCCATTAAATGATATACTACCAAGCCGTACTTGCAATTGCTTCATTAAGTACAACCTGAGGTCTCGTATGTATTTTGATTGCTCTTCGAATTCAGCGGTGGCAATTTCCAGAGCTTTTGCAAAACCAACGATGCCATAAACATTTTCGGTACCGGCACGCATATTACGTTCCTGGCTTCCACCATGTATATAAGGCGTTATATGAACGTTTTGGTTTATGAAAAGCATTCCCACACCTTTTGGTCCATGAAATTTATGTGCAGCACCAGTGATAAAATCTACCTTGGTATTACGAAGATCAAAAGGAAAATGACCCACTGTTTGAACTGTATCGCAATGGAAAACTGCATTATATTTTTTACATAATTCACCTACCTGCTGCAGGTTTATCATATTACCAATTTCGTTATTGGCATGCATTAAGGTAACCAATGTTTTTACAGAATTATTTTGGAGTAAGCGCTCCAAATCAACTAGATCAATATGTCCGCCGGGCAGTAGTTTTACAAAATCCATGGTTGCCTGGCCCGTCTGCTGCAGGTGCTGCACAGTGTGCAAAGTAGCGTGGTGTTCAATTGGCGAAGTGATGATGTAGTGGCAACCAAGATCGTTTACAGCACCAAGTATGGCTGTATTAGTCGCTTCAGTACCTCCGCTTGTAAAAAATATTTCAGCAGGAT
>JBKJNG010000201.1:0-4699 GCA_046596065.1 Phnomibacter sp.
CAAACCAACCTGTAAAGAGGAAAACCTGTTACACCGCCATCTATCTGCAAAATCTCGAAAAACAAAATCCGTTAATGGAAAAAACCGCAGATTTTGAAAGATGGATGGGGGCCAAAATCAAACAAAAAAGAGAAACACCGGTACTGAGTAATGTGGTGAATTTTGCTCCCTTACCTGTAGTTTTCCACGTTATTCATACGGGCCAGGCTGAAGGGACAGGATACAATATATCCCAGGCACTGATTCGTTCGCAGGTAATGCAGCTAAACAAAGACTACGCAAATTTATCGGGTAGCCCTTATGCGGTATCAAGCACTACAGGTCTTCAATTTTGCCTGGCCGCCAATAACCCGAACGGAGCCCCGCTTTCTCAGCCTGGTATTGACAGGGTTAATGCAACCGGCAAAACTTACGGTTTACCTCCTTACACTGTCAGTGATTTTGAAACTAAGGTTAAGCTTGCCACTGTTTGGGATCCAACGAAATATATAAATATCTGGGTGACCGAATTTGAAGCAGACCTGGGTATTTTGGGATATTCCTCTTTCCCCGCTTTATCAATTCTTGACGGACTTAATAACCTTGAAACAAATAATACCGCTGGTGTAGCTGTAGATTATCAAACAGTTGGCAGCATAGCCAATCCTTCCGCTGTTTGCGATGATGCAAATACATATAACACCGGCAAAACGCTTTCGCATGAATTAGGACATTTTTTTGGGCTAAGGCATATTTGGGGTGATGGAGAATGCGCCACCGATTACTGCGACGATACCCCTCCGCACACGGGACCCAACTTTGGCAGTCCTGTTCATCCAAAACCAAATAGCTGCCCCACACCTGACGAAATGTTTGAGAATTATATGGATTATAGTAACGATAAACTGCTTAATACATTTACACTTAACCAGGTAGAAAGAATGCAGATTGTTATGGTTAACAGTTTGCGTCGCAAAGAACTTCCTGCTTCAACTGCTGGATGCGCTACCAATACCAACACCAGCAAAATTGGCTTTACACCATGTAACGGAAAATTATCCGTAACAGAAAAAAGCACAAAAGCTACCTGCCCGCTATATACTGACGTGAGTCTTTACCTGAATATAGAAGATAAAGCGACAGGAGCAGCGACTTTACAGGTAACCACCGGGGGCACAGCAACCGCAGGACAGGATTATGAGCTTCTCACTCCTTCTCTTAGCATTGCCGCCGGCGAAAGCTTTAAATTGATTAAAGTCCGCGTTTTTGATGATGCAGCGAAAGAGGCTGACGAGACAATTGTTTTGTCCTACGCCATCACAGGAAATGGCGTTACAGCAAATGCAAACCTTCCTCAAACATTTACACTCACGATTTTAGATGATGATGCTTTAAGTATCGGACAAAATACAAAAATCCTTTTAAGCGAAAACTTTGGTACCACGGGCAGTTCTTTCCCATTAGGATGGACAACGTTACTGTACAACGCCTACCCCACTCCTAAAAACAGGTGGGTTGTAGGTGCAAATCCCGGAGCAGATTTTACCGGCCAGGCACTCTATATTTCGAGAAGTTTTGCTACCAAAAAACTGGAATATGATACTACAACCGCATCGGCACATATTGCCCGTTCCCCTGCAATAAACCCCGGTTTCGCAACAAACATCAACATTTCCTTCAAGTATAAAGTTGCAGGTGAAACTGATGATGACGGCACTTATGATTTTGGTTTAGCGCAAACATCGTTAGTATCCGACCAGTTTAATTTTACAACAATCCCTGGAACTGGTGATCTTGTTGGTGTGTACAACAGCGCTACTAAAACAGTATCAACCGTAACAAAAACGGTTAATACAACTTTACCTGTAAATTTAAAAGGCAAACCTTTCTACCTGAATTTCAATTGGGAGAATGACGACAATACCGGAACACAGCCACCACTTATTATAGATGATATCCTTATTACTGCCAAAGGCACCGCTGTTGAAAGCCAGCTAAATCACAGCAAGTCAATTAAGGTTTTAGATGCCGATTCCAATTTTATTGTAAGTAAAGAAGACAATGAAATAATCGCCGCCATCAGCAACAGCAGCGCATCCATTGATTGTATTGATGCTTCAATACAACAAGCCGGAAACGGGCAGGTGGATATCACAACGAGCACCGGCACTTACAAACGCAGCGAGAAAGTAATAAAACTTACACCTGCCGTTTCAAGTAGTGCAACCAGCAGCATAACTCTTTATTTCACCACAGCCGAATTGGCTGGCTGGGCAAATATTAGCGATTTAAAAGTGATGAAAGTACAGGACGGAGTAGCCTTAAACTCCGTACTTACCCAGGCAAACGCAGTACTCTTAACCCCTGTAGTTAATGACTACAGACAATCCGACGGTTACGCATCGTTTACTGTTACCAGCACAGGATTTTCACAATTCTTCCTGGTTGCCACCAATACCACTTTACCGCTGCAATTAATTACTTTCAACGCTGCCCCGGTAAACAACGGAGCTTCCCTTAACTGGAGTACAGGAAACGAGTTCCGCAATAAAGGTTTTAATGTGGAAAGAAGTGTTGACGGTGTAAACTTCACAGTAATTGGTTTTGTTGCTGGTAAAAATCAAACCGCAACAGGTGGCAATTACAGCTACGGTTATTTCGATAAAAACATCGAACAGGGTATTACCTATTTCTATCGTTTGCAGCAGGTGGATATAAATGGAAAAGCCACTTTTTCGGCGGTGCGTTCGATAAAATTGAATGGTAATGGCAGATCTTTGGTTGTTTATCCAAACCCAACCAAACACTTCGCACATGTAGTTACTGGCAAAACAATGGTGGCTTCAATAAACCTGACCACTGCTAACGGCCAACTTGTATGGCGTATGAATAAACAAATTATTACAAGTGCAGGTTTTGATGTGCCAATGCAGCAACTCCCTCGGGGTGTTTACATGCTTTGGATTGTAGAGGATAAAAATCGCCAGAACATTAAGATCATAAAAGAATAGTAGCGTTACCTGGAGTACAAATTAAAAAAGCCTTCCTGGAAATATTATCCGGAAGGCTTTTTTAATTATCCACCTGGTAGGAAAAGCAGGAGCAGCGTTCTAAACTTGCACCTTGTGCTGTATTTCTTTAAATACCAAAACGAATATATTTGCCAGTATACACATACAAATCAAGATGCTTACAAGAAACGACTGGACACTTAGTGAAATCGGGACTATTTATTACAAGCCGTTACTCGATCTGATTTTTGAAGCGGCCAGCATACACCGTCAGAATAAATCCTATGCTGAAGTACAGGTAAGCAGCCTTATTTCTATTAAAACCGGGGGCTGTAAAGAAGACTGCGCCTATTGTCCGCAGGCAGCCCGCTATCATACCGACATTGAAGTGCACCCACTAATGACCGTTGAAAAAGTGAAAGAAAGAGCAGCCGTGGCCAAGGCCAATGGAGCAAGCCGGTTATGCATGGGCGCCGCCTGGCGTGAAGTACGCGATAACAGTGATTTCGACAGGGTGCTGGAAATGGTTTCTCAAGTAAATGATATGGGTTTGGAAGTATGCTGCACTTTGGGAATGCTTACCTACGAACAAGCAGAACGATTGAAAGAAGCCGGTTGTTTTGCTTACAATCACAACATTGATACCTCCCCGGAAAATTATGGCAACATTATAACTACCCGAACAATTGATGACCGGTTTAAAACCTTAAGCAACATACGCAAAGCCAAACTGAGTGTATGTTGCGGCGGCATAGTTGGATTGGGAGAAACCGATGACGACCGAGTGAAAATGCTGCATACGCTGGCTACTATGGAAACGCATCCCGACTCAGTTCCTATTAACGCCCTGGTTCCTGTGCACGGCACTCCCATGCAGGACAATAAACGGGTTGAGATAGATGAAATGCTGCGCATGATAGCTACCGCCCGTATCATTATGCCTAAAAGCGTTGTTCGATTGTCGGCGGGCAGAAATGAAATGAGCATTGCGGAACAGGCTTTATGTTTTATTGCTGGTGCCAATTCCATTTTTGCTGGAGAAAAATTATTGACGACACCTAATCCCGATTTTGACACCGACATGCAGATGTTTAAAATGTTGGGACTAACACCAAGGAAAGCTTTTAAAGAGACGGTTGAAGAAGAGCAATTGGTGGAAATTCCTGCTTAATAAAATTGATGGCAATTGTGGATGTTAACCAAAGTTTCAACGATCATTTACAGCAAAAACTGGCTGAAAGAAAAGCAGCCGGTCTCTTTCGGGAGCTTGTCTGTGTAAACGAGGCTGTTGATTTTTGCTCCAATGATTACCTGGGATTTTCGCAGTTGTCCGTATTAAAAAATATTCAGCAAAACAATCTGCCAAACGGTGCTACCGGGTCAAGACTTATCTCCGGCAATTCGCAGTTAGCAGAAGAAACTGAAAAAATTATAGCGGATTTTCACAATGCGGAAACCGCTTTGATTTTTAACTCTGGTTATGATGCCAACCTCGGTTTCTTCTCCTGCATTGCGTCAAAAAACGACAGCCTTATTTCCGATGAATATATTCATGCCAGTATTATTGATGGCATAAGATTGGGGAACGCAACACGGCTAAAGTTTAAGCACAATAACACGGAAGACCTGGAGAAAAAATTACAGCAGGCAACAGGCAACAAATTTGTTGTGGTCGAATCAATCTATTCAATGAATGGCAATGAAGCGCC
>JBKJNG010000237.1:0-3530 GCA_046596065.1 Phnomibacter sp.
AATTCTTACTATAAACTGTTTGAATTTTCTATAAGAGCTAATCGTTACTAACAGTTTTAAGTTGCAATTAAGCAAGCTCAATAGAAATAAAAAAGAACAAGTGAGGGATACAACAAAATCCAAATTCATGTTTAAATGCTTGTTCACAAATTGTATTTAATAATCTTTGAGAAAAGCAATCATCGGGTCATACAATCAAAAATCAAATTTCACAGATCACAAATCATACAGCCGAAATCCGCCATGCTTTAGTGTCCTCTGCCAGTTAGCACAATCACTTCATCTGGCTCTGGTTTCTTTGCTTTTATTAACATCGTGGCAGCGCAGGCCAGCAATAGAAACACGCCCGCAAAAGAGATGGCTTTTGTGGCATCGTTATTTAAAAAGTGCTTTAGTATAAAACCAAAAGTTATGTTTTGTAAAATCATCGGAATCACAATCATCATGTTTATGATGCCCATATACACACCATATTTTTCCTTGGGAATATCGTTTACTACCATCAGGTAAGGCACGCCCATCATGCTGGCCCATGCGATGCCAAAACCAGTCATTGGGGCGAATAATAAATATTTGTTTTCAACGTGCGGAAAAATAAGCAGGCCAATACCCGCTAACAGCAGGCAAACCACATGCACCATTTTTGGGCTGAATTTTTTTGCAGCCCACACCAAACCAAACGCCGATAAAAAAGTAACCACATTATACCAGCCATTTACCAGCCCGGTCCAACCCACGGCTTCACTATACAGGTCTTTGTTTTGAGGAGTTGTTTTCCATACCGATAAGGCAATACTCTTGCTGGCATTTTGCCAATAACAAAACAGGGCATACCACTGGAACAGGTACACCAGTGCGAGTTGCCACATAACTTTAGGCATATGCCCTATAGCCGAGAAAATTTCCTTAAATGGAGTAATAAACCCGCCTTTGTGCGCCCGCAATGCTGCAAGTTCTTCTTCCGTGGGTGGTATTTCGGGCGTTTTGCTGATAGACCATAAAACGGAACTGATGGAACAGACGGACCCAAGAAAAAAGGAACCGAACACCCAGTAGGGAAGGCTTCCATGGCTACCATGAATATACTTTTGAAAAACGAATAAGGAAACATTGGCCAGTGTTATCCCGAGCCCGGTAAAAAAGCTTTGGGTAAGAAAACCCGTTGGCATTTGGTTAGGTGGAAGTTTATCGGCAATAAATGCCCTGTAAGGTTCCATAGCGGTATTGTTGGCAGCATCTAAAATCCAAAGTAAACCGACTGCCATCCAAAGCGAACTGCTGAAAGGGTATACAAAAAGGCAGAGGCTGCAAAACAAAGCACCAACAAAAAAATAAGGTTTACGACGGCCCCAACGCGGATGCCAGGTTCGGTCGCTTAATACGCCAATTAGTGGTTGAATAAGCAAGCCTGTAATGGGACCTGCCAGGTTTAGAAGTGGTATCTGGTCCGGACTTGCACCAAGCATATCATAGATGGGATTAACGGCGCTTTGCTGCAACCCAAAGCTGTACTGGATGCCAAAAAAACCCACATTCATGTTGATGATCTGCATAAATGTGAGCTGCGGTTTGCTTAGTTGCATAGACAATCAATCGTTTTAGATCGTAAAAAGAAGATCAAAGTAGCAAACAATCTGCTATCGTTCATTTTATGCTTTGCAATTTTTTTATTACGGCAGCAACTAACGTTTTCACAATCGTTTGCAGTTAAATAATAAGTAGTATTGTGATTGACGGCTCCGTGCCCACAAAGTGCGTGCGGCTACTTTTTAATATGAAAGGCATAAATTTTTGCAGCAGAAAAGTGGGTGTTCGTCAGCATAGAAAGCTGGTATGCAGCAAATAATGTTGTTTATAAAAATAAATTCTAACCAGCTTCATTCAACAGTTCAAAAAAAACTATTTTTATTTCAACAACACATCTCAACTACATGAAAAAGTACCTCATCTTCCTTTTATTGCCAGCATTTGCCTTATTACAGTATTGCAGCTCATCTAAAAAAGCAAAGGTGCCTGCCGCCACTGTAGCAAAATTTACTTTTGAAGATCATGTTAAGCCGTTGGTATCTGCCACTTGCGGTCCCTGCCATACCACGGGCAACAAGCTTCATTTGTTAGCGTATAACAACAGCATGGAAAATATCGACAGTATTATTTATCGCGTAAAACTTAGTCCCGGCGAAAAAGGTTTCATGCCTTTTAAACACGATAAATTGTCCGACTCCGCCATCAACGTATTTGTAAAATGGAAGGCTGACGGACTCCTTGAAAAAGCTATGCCATAGGTAAAAAAGCGGTCTTATATCATACAGGCAAAACCGGATTTTCATTTCACTATTTTCCGGGACATTACTGCACCACATATTACTTTTCTATTTTTTAATAATGGCTTATTCATTGATCTCTTTATCAGTGAATAAGCTTTTATTTTTGCCGCCATAATTTGCTTCCCATGTTTTCAGTTATTCAAACCAACGATTCCGTTATCCTTCAGTCAGATACATCTAAGGCAACCATTTTTCCGCAATGCGGCGCCATTTTAAACAACTGGGTAGTGAAGTTGCACGATCGTGCATGGCAAGTGATCGATGGTTACGATTCGCCGGAAGATTTTAAAGTTAACTGCGAGGCAAAAGGTTTTAGAAGCGCCAAATTATCGCCTTATGTCTGCCGTATGAATCATTCGCAGTACGATTTTGAAAACCAGCATTATCATATTGGCAAATTTGAACTGGCCGGTAATGCGATACATGGCCTTTTGTATAACAATAATTTTATCGTAGTAAATAGTTTTTCTGATGAGCAGACTTCGGTAGTTGTGTTGCAGCATGCGTACGATGGCAGCGATGCTGGTTATCCGTTTCCTTATACCATGCAGGTATCGTATGTATTGCGCGGCAATAACGAACTTTGCGTTACCACCAGCGTTACAAACACGCATTCAACTGAAATACCAATTGCCGATGGCTGGCACCCTTATTTTTCGCTGGGTAAAACAATAAACGAGTTGCATTTTACCCTGCAAACCGATGCCATGCTTTTATTCGATGAAGCGCTTATTCCTACCGGTGAGCTGGTAGATTACAATGCCTTTCATCAATCAAAATTATTGGGTGATACCTTTCTTGATAATTGCTTTTTACTTCATAAACCCTTACCAGGTGCCGCCTGCAAACTCATTAACCGGGAAGATAATATCCAGCTAACCATTTATCCAGATAATAGCTATCCTTACCTGCAGGTGTATACGCCGCCACACCGCAATAGCCTGGCAATCGAAAACCTAAGCGCCGCACCCGATACCTTTAATAACCATATCGGGCTTATTATTTTGGATGCCGGCGAAACACATTCGTTTAGTACAACTTACAAGGTGGGAGCAGCCAACCAATAACTGATTTTTTATTTGGGCATCCGCTTTGGGCCGGGCTATCAGCGGTACTCCGCAGCGCCACGTTTTTGCTTTGCCGCTTCGCGTATTAAAATGCTCGCGTCGCTTTGCGTTGTTCCGTGCCTCTATCCGTCGCATA
>JBKJNG010000254.1:0-4785 GCA_046596065.1 Phnomibacter sp.
TTGTTACTGCACTATCATAATTTGAAAACGCTTTTGAACTACGCCATATTAATCGGGGATAAAAGCATGGCCGCCAGCTTATTTCAAGCTAAAAATTAGTTTGTAATTTTATAGAAAATGAATGACCAAAGCATTATAGCATTAATTGAAAAATTTCAATCGTTGAATTTATCAGCCATTATCGAACTTGATAAGTTTAACCATTATAGTATTACACACCATTCCACCACTATAGAAGGCAGCACATTAACCGAAACCGAAACAAGGCTCTTATTGGATGAAAGCATAACTCCGGCTGGTAAACCGCTGTTGCATAGCCTGATGGTGCAAGATCATTACAATGCTTTGATGTTGATTACAAAACAGGCGAAAGCTGCTGTAAACATTACCCCTGTGTTTATTAAAGAAATTAATGCAACTGTAATGAAACAAACCGGCAGCACTTAGCATACCGTTTTTGGCGAATTGGATACTACCAAAGGAGTTTTTAGAAAAGGGAATGTTAGCGCAGGAAACAGTTATTTTTTAGCTTACCAGAAAGTGGAGGAACTGGTAAACAAGCTTTGCGAAAACGTCAATAAAAAACTTGCTGAGGCAAGTACATTAACTGAAAAATTATCTGTCTGTTTCGCTGCTCATTTTGATTTGGTAACTATTCGTCCTTTTTATGATGGCAATGGAAGAACCGCACGCCTGCTGATGAACTATCTTCAATTGTATTTTAATTTACCACCCGGCTTGTGTTTAAAGAATATAAAGCAGCCTATTTCGATGTGTTGCAACAAACAAGGCAGAAAGCAGACATAAGCATTTTCGAAACATTCATGTACGCTGAGTACACAAAATATCTACAGCAGGAAATAGACAAATTTGAGCAGTTGCAAAGCAAAGACGCAAAAGAAAGTGGATATTCATTTGTATTTTAAACCACGGCCATAATTGTAGATGTGATGTTGTCATATACTATTTCAAATGGTTGAATAAAATTAGGATCAATGATGATTTTCACGCCTTATCCCTTCTTTTCAAAATGGCAACGGTTAGCCTGCTTATGCAAACCAGCTTGCTCTGTTCATCGTGAATTTTAATATCCCATACATGGGTGGATGCTCCTAAATGAATGGGCGTACAAGTGCCGGTTACAAAACCTTCTTTGGCACCGCGGATATGATTGGCATTTATTTCGAGTCCAACGCAGAGCCACTTGCTGTGATCAATTACGAGTGCCGATGCCACGCTGCCAAGTGTTTCTGCTAAAGCAACTGAAGCGCCCCCATGTAACAAACCATAAGGTTGTTTGGTGCGATGATCCACCGGCATAGTTGCCATTAGATAACTCTCCCCGATTTCAGAAAACTCCATTCCCAAATGTTCGCCAAGCGTGCCTTTCCCAAAATGGATTATATCTGAAAGCTGAATTGATTTATTAAACCAGATCATGTGTAATGTGATAATGTGCTAATGAAATAAGGGATACAATGTGAATATATAGAATGAGAAAATGTGAAAACGAAATACAAATAAAATTGCTCGTCTGGAAAAAAGAAGTTCGGCACGGTGCCGATGGACCAATGAATAGCAAATAAAAACGTATCGCCACATAAGCATGCGACCCTTGTTGCTACTGGTAAGCTGCAACTGGCAACCAGCAGAATCAATAATTATGAGCCTATTTGTCCGGATATAAGGAAAGAATAACAGGCGGCGGAAGAAATTGCTTCACATTGCCACCATTTCGATATACATCTCTTACAAGTGTAGAAGCGACCGAGGTATATTCAGGCGAACAGGTTAAAAATACCGTTTCAATATGTCCATCAATGCTGCGGTTCATGTCGGCGATAGCTTTTTCATATTCAAAATCGCTTACATACCGAATGCCGCGTAAAATAAAATTAGCACCATTCTTTTTGCAACAGTCTACCGTCAGGCCTTCATAGCAAACCGCACTTATCTTATCATTACCCTTGTAGCAATCGAGTATCCACCGTAGTCTGTCCTCTTCACTAAACATAGGTTTCTTGTTCGCGTTACGGCCAATTCCTACAATCAGTTTATCAAATAATGGCAGTGCACGGTCTATAATATCTATATGTCCTGTAGTAATAGGATCAAAAGTGCCGGGGAAAAGACATACACGCATGGTTGATTGGTTGATTAGTTGATTGGGTGATTGGGTGGATTGATTGGTGAGGTTGTGAAGTTAACAAGTTGATAAGGTGACAAGGTAAAACACCGTTCATTCGGAACCTTTACCGGACCACTGAGCACTCATCACTCACGATTGACGGCTCAGCAAATACAAAACTGCCATCCTCACCGCTACGCCGTTTTGAACCTGCTCGAGTATTATGCTGTGTGAACTGTCTGCCACATCGCTATCAATTTCAACACCCCGATTTATAGGACCCGGATGCATGATTACAATTTCCTTTTTCAGCCCATCCAGCATTTTCTTTTTTACTCCGTACGCAAGATTGTATTCTCTTAAAGATGAGAACAAAACCTGGTTCTGCCGCTCAAGCTGGATACGTAATACGTTGGCAACATCGCACCATTCCAATGCTTTCTGAATATTGTACTCCACTTTTACACCAAGTGCTTCTTTTATATATTTCGGGATCAGTGTAGGCGGGCCGGCTACCATTACCTCCGCTCCCATTTTACCCAGCAGGTAAATATTACTCAATGCCACCCGGCTATGCATTACGTCTCCAATAATGGCTATTTTTTTGCCTTCCAGTCCGCCAAGCTTTTCTTTAATTGAAAAAGCATCCAGTAAAGCCTGGGTTGGATGTTCGTTTATACCATCTCCTGCATTTATAATAGCACAGGGAATATGCTTGGCAAGGAAGTGCGGCGCACCGCTGGCACTGTGTCGCATAACCACCATATCTACCTTCATACTCAATATGTTATTCACAGTATCAAGCAGGGTTTCGCCCTTGGAAACACTTGATCCGCTTGCAGCAAAATTGATGGTATCGGCGCTAAGGCGTTTTTCAGCGAGCTCGAATGAAATCCGTGTTCGGGTACTGTTCTCGTAAAAGAGATTAACAATTGTAATATCCCTTAAGGAAGGAACTTTTTTAACTGGTCGCTGTAAAACCTCTTTAAATTGTTCTGCGGTTTGCAGAATAGTGGAGATGTCTTCTTTTTGAAGATCTTTAATGCCAAGCAGGTGTTTGCTAGAAAGGTTCATTAAAAATCAAAGATAGGGTTCAGCAAATAGCGCCCAATTTTTTGTTGCCGGCCTGCACATAGTCCAGATCTGGTGTTAAATAGAAAATGACTGCAGAGCTATATGCAGTCATTCAGGTTCTATCTTGTTTTAAGAATAGTTATTTATCCAGCACTTGCTTTAGAAATCCGTCCAGAGCTTCACCCCTAAGATTTTTTCCAATAATTTTCCCTTCCGGATCAAGCAAAAAATTTTGCGGAATAGATTGAATGCGGTACAATTTGGCTACCGAATTATTCCAAAAATTAAGATCACTCACGTGTGTCCATTCTAACTGATCCTGCTGAATAGCCTGTGTCCATTTGCCTTTTTCTCTGTCGAGACTTACACCAAGAACCGTAAAATTTTTGCTTTTGTAATGGTTATAAGCGTTTACAAGGTTTGGATTTTCGAGCCTGCAAGGGCCGCACCAGCTGGCCCAAAAATCGACCAGTACATATTTTCCCCTGAAACTTTTTAAATCAACCGGCTGTCCCTGTGGATCGTTCTGAACAAAAGTTGGTGCCTGCTGGCCATATCCAAACATTGTTTCTGTCGCAACATATTCTTTAATTGCAGCTCCAAAGTCATTGTCGAGAGCTGGCGAATCAATTTTTTGTAGCCATTGCGAAACCTTATCCACGTCATCGGATGTTACCGGCCAAAGGGTACATAAAAGAAATGGCGCAACTGGTGTTGCGTGATGTTCATCAATAAAAATTGGCACTTTCTCTTTCACACGGTTCAAAATTCCTGTCCAAACTGTGTTGATACTATCGGTGTTGGAACCCGGGGTTTGTCTCATTTGTTGCAAACGGGAAAGGCTGTCGAAATCGCTGCCAAAGTTTTTAATTAAACTTGAAAATGCTTTTAACGATGCACCTTCAAGTACTTCAAAATCGCCGCTATTACCCGTAAAACGAATAGCCGAGGGTTCATTGGTAAGAAACAAATCGATATACCTGCTTTGCTGCTGCTGCTTTGAGTTTGTGAGCAACAGGTTATAAATACCCGGGCCCGGCAAAGTGCCGGTTAACAGGAACTGGCCATTTTTTATAAACCCGGCAGGCCCTTTGTAAGCGGCATTACTTTTAGAGCTTACCATTACCAACAAACTATCAGGAAATGCCGGTGCAAAACCTTTCAGCATAAATGGACCATCCTCCTGAATATTGTTAGCAACTTGCTTTGGTTTGGGTACAGGCTTTATTTGTTTGGCGGGTGTTTTTATTGGTTTTTTTTGTGCCTGCATCGCTATTGGAGCGCATCCAATTGCAAGAAATACTAATAATTTACTGATAACTTTCATGTAATTCATCCTCATTATTGTTCAAATGTATTTATCTGCTTACATTTTTCGGACAAGAGCTTGTTAATCCTGCCTTTAAAAAATTTATTAACGCATGTTCATTACACCTTGTGAATAAAAACATCTGGTTTGATACCTTCGCAGCCCGTGCTGTTACGGGGATTGCAAATGTAATATATGACGAAGGCAGGAATTTTAGGTGGTGGACAGTTAGGAAGGATGTTGCTACAGGAAGCCGTCAATTATCCTGTAGAAA
>JBKJNG010000384.1:0-10307 GCA_046596065.1 Phnomibacter sp.
ACAGGATTTGTGTTCTGTGCAGTAGCGTAAGTATATGAAAAAGCTGTAAGAATAAATACTATAAAATACCTCATGAAGTAGCTTTATTGCAGTGCGATCGAAAATTGTTTGGATGCTGGTGGAAGGCATTGCTTGTCGTCGCAACTCATAAACTCAACAGATCCGGTAAAATTTGTTTTTACAGGTGCTTTCAAAGTAATGATCTGAACGAGGTCTACCGTTCTTTCGTAAAATTTTACGTTATCGCCCGTGCTGGGATCTTTCATGGCAATTGCTTTGCCATTGGCTTTTAATTTTCGGGTTAAAAATCCTAAAGGATTCTGGTTAAAAGCTACAGATGTAGCCACGCCTATGTCGGCGTTATGATCAATGGTATAAATATGCCAGCCCGGATCGATGGAGGCTATCATGTGCAATTCGTAGGTTTTATCGCTGATTTTCTTTGAGGAAAAAGTCCATTTGACGGGATTTTTAATTTGCGCCTGTAAATTGGCTGCAGCTACTAATACGATCAACGATAAAAAAAGTTTTTTCATGAATAAAATTATTGCTACAAAAATAAATTATCGGGTTGTGAAGATTAGCACAAAACATTGCTAACCAGCAGCCAGTTAATTATTTATGGCCTTTAATAACAAGCTTGTAACTATTACAGTAAGCCTAATTCTTTGAAAACTGTAATCCCATCTGTATTTCCCAACGCTTCCTCACAGGCACGCTCGGGATGTGGCATCATACCAAATACGTTGCGCTTACTATTGCAGATGCCGGCAATATTTCGGTAGGCTCCGTTGGGGTTAGCTTCTTCGGTTAAAGCTCCCGTTTCGTTTGCATAACGGTAAATAACCTGGTTGTTGTTTTCCAGTTCGTCCAATGTTTTTTCGTCGGCATAATACCGGCCTTCACCATGCGCAATTGGTATTTTAAGTGCGAAAGTTTCGGCCCCGTTCAGGTAAATATTTTTGCAGATAAATTGCTGGTTGGCGTTACGCAGTAAAATACCGGGTAACAAACCCGCTTCACAAAGTATCTGGAAACCATTACAAACGCCGAGAACCTTGCCGCCGTCACTTGCAAATTGAATAACACTTTGCATCATTGGACTAAAGCGTGCAATTGCCCCGCAGCGCAGGTAATCGCCATAACTAAAACCGCCGGGTAGTATTATACAATCGTCTTTGGTAAAAGCAGAAAGATCTTTTTCTTTGTGCCAAAGCATTACCACATCCTGGTTTAAGCCTGCAAGGCTTTCCTGCATATCACGATCGCAATTACTTCCGGGAAAAACAACTATTCCAAATTTCATACAGTTAAATTATCTGTTTAGCGTGGCAAAGATAATATCCGGCTGGCAGAGCGGCTGCCATGGTTAATAAGGTGTTTTAAGTAACTAACATTCTAATTAATGTGAATAGGCCCATGTAGCTGCGACAATAGCAATGATCAGCAACCAAAACAAGAGGATGGAAGGCATTGTTTTCTCTCCTGTAAAAGCATTTGATGCAAAGCTTGCGGCCGGAAAAGCTAGTAGCGTAAGCGCTTCCGAAGCGTTCCCGGTTGGCAATATGGCCATTGGAATTATAAAAATACCCATGAAAATTAATTGATACCAGTTTTTGCGGCTTTGGATAAGCATGCGCCTCATTTGCTGTTGCCATATTGGTACCGCTGCAAAAATCCAAATAGCCGCCACGGCAAACGCTGCCCACCAATAAGGATTGATCACTGGAAAATGGTTGTATAAATGCCAGTTAACCAGGTGGTGCTTTGGCGCCCACTGATCGGTTATAAATTCATAAGAAAATAAAAAGTAAGCAGGTGTTATAAAACCAAGTAAAAGTAAAAGCCATTCTGTAACCCGAAAAGCACGCATGCCCGCAAGGCCAAGAAAACAACAGGGTAGCAGCCAGATAAAGGCATGGTACAACAGATAGCCAGCGCCGGTAAGCATACCAATATTTATAATAATGGGTCTTGCTTTGGAGCTGTTATATAGCCTGGTAATTTGCCTGAATAACAAAATTAATAAAGGCAATAAAAGGGTGGTAGCGCTTAATTGATTGCTGGAAGGAAACAAGGAGGTAAACAGTATCATCGATAATGCTACCAGCAGGTTACTTCTGCCAACCATACGGCAGGATACCAGCAGGTAATTAGCAAAAAGGGTCGATAAAAATGTAATGAGTAAAGCAGTGGTGGCCGCAAACGCCGGGTTTAACCGGGGTAAAATTGAATTAGCAAGCCATGGTGCAAGCAGGCCGCCAGGTTGTGAAAGCATATCGCTGTGCGGGTGATAAACAAATACAAGTTTCAGCAAAAGTGTTACAAACAATAAAGCAGGTACCTGAAATGAATTTCTCTCTTTAAAATATCCGATCACGCTTTTTTGGGTTGATGCGCCAAATGTAAACCCACACCGTTGTAATGGATAAAAAATACTTTCTATAAATGGGTTCCTTCCGTTTTTAAATTAAGGTAGCCGGCAATTTGCCAGCTATCTTAATTATCAATAACAGCTCTTTAATTAAAATTCAAGCTTTGCAAAACACAAATAATTGCGGAACAAACACGGGATAAGGATCGTATTAGCAGATACCTGTTTGCCATAACGCGGCAAGAAACTAAATCCTTTGTCCAGGTTTTTAAGTGTTGGGGGGCGGGTAACATTTCCTTCGGCGTCAATGCTTTGATAAGTAAGCACTACATCCCTTTTCTCATAATCATTATAAATAAAGCGTAACGAACTACCGTTGTTTACCAATTGATAACTTACCAGTGCTTCATTGTCATCGTCGTACTGCGCTTTTCTAATCGTATTCGAAAGAATAAGTTTTCCTTCCTTGTCAAAGGCGCCAACAACTACATTATCGGCGTGGTAACGGGTAATGCCACTGCTTCCCCAACGGTTATAACCATAAGGGTAATAACTACCATAACGGTAGTAATCGAAGTTTGAAATGTAAGGAGAGTACATATTGCCCCAACGATTAAAGCTATTCACGTTTCCCCTCGATGTTTGATAATTGGATTCGGCTGCCACCACAAATCCACCATCTTTTTTAATAATGATTTGCCTGATATAATAATCGTCAAATGCGTTTTTGGTATTATTGTCTCCCCGAGCATCTTCTCTTAATTCCTGCCCTAATGGTATAACGTTTTTAATTATCCACTCCTTGCTGGCCTTATCAAAAATGGCATTACTGATACCTTCAATACTTCCAGCCCTTTTTCCTTTATAATAAAAGCCGGTAAACAAGTACCTGTTGTTATAATTATCCATCCGCAACTTTACTTCATCCAAAGAAATACCTTCAAGCTTCAGTTCTTTGACGGCGAATGAATCGGCTTCGGAAGGTTTTACTAACAGAAAAAAATGGTTAATATTTTCCGCTGAGCCAGCCCTGACGCCCCGGCCGAAAACCAGGTTGCCATCATTATCAAGGCTAAAATCGCTAAGGAAATCGTTGCGGTCATTCATTTTAAGCTCGGTACGTCCGCTGTGCAGCAGGGTCATATCTTTTGCAAACAGCAGCGTTTTAAATATGTATTTCTTTTCATCCCGGCTGTTCACTTTAAATACCAACACCTTTTGCTTGTCTTCGCTGGCAATAATGGAGTAGATGCGGTCGCCGCCCCCCATGCTTACCTGGGTAGTGTCCAGTTCAATGGGCTGGGTAAGGCTTTTGCCGTCAGCACCAATCTTAACCAACATGCAATACACAATGTTTTTCTTTTGGTATTGATAGAAGATGTAAGAGAAGTCGGGATATGCAATTACATCAGCATTTAAAATGCGTTCGGTAAGACTGGTAAGTGCATTATTTTCTTTCAGCTTCATATCAGCATCATACACACTTATGTATGGGTTATTCTTAATGTTTTTATAGACAAGAAAGTTGCCATTGTATTTGCCAATTATCTCGAAGTCGGTTTGCTTTAACTCGTTTTTATCCGGTTCGGAATAAGTGACTTTTTGAGCATCGGTTTTAACGGTGGCATTTACAATGAAAAGCAGGGCAAGCGTAAAAATTTTAATGTGGTTCATCTATTGCAATTTATTCTGGGCAGGAATAAGTGTTTATTTGTTTTTAAAACTAACGGCGAAGTTCCTGATTGTAATACATCCATTTAAGCCTAAAGCAATCAATTACAAAAAATTTAGAAATTAAACAAAGAAAGAACCGCTGCTATAACCGTACAAACAGCCAACAGGGTTGTGTTATCTGACAAAAACTTGTTTTTGCAGAAAGCCGATAAGTGTAAACCATTGAGAGTACATCGTATAGCGGCCCTTTATTTCCTGCCCTTTGAAAGTGAAAAGGATCCATAGTACAAGTGAAAATCCAAATTTGGCCAGGTATTCCACCAGCTTAGCTTCCAGCGAAAAACTTCCTTTTTCTGCCTTAATCCTGATCTTTTCTTCGTTACCTGTTTTTAAAAACAGTTTTTTGAAGTTATCAAATTCAAGACGGGCAGCATCAATGTTATGGTAAACAAGTGCATCGTGCAGGTAAAAAATGTTGTTGTTTAAATTACTTACAGCAAAATAAATATGCTTGTCATCGCCACGGAAAGTAAGCTGGTTATTAAAGCCACCTGCCTGCAACAGGTAAGTTTTGCGATAGGTCATATTGCAGCCAATGGGGTATTTTAGGGCACCTTCAAATTTTCTGATTGGTCCGCCGTGATCCACACGACCAATAAAACCTGCCAGGTATTTGTTCATCCAAACAGGTTCTTCTCTTTCGGAATATTTTGGCAGAACTCTGCCACCGGCACCGGAGGCTTCCAGATGCTGGTTCATAAAATTCAAAACAATTTCAACAAAGCCTGTCACAACTTCTGCGTCATCATCAATAAAAGTTATGATTTCCGCCCTTGCTTCCGCTATTCCACGGTTACGTGCAAAAGAAAGACCTTTGTTTACTTCAAATACATAGCGAAAAGGCAAATCCGGGTGTTCGTCAATAAAAGTTTTTACGATTGCGGCTGTTACATCTGTACTGTTATTGTCAACTATAATCGCCTCCCACTTGTTGGCAGGTAGGGTTTGCAAACTCAGGCAAGCCAAACAGGCGCCAATAAATTTTTGACGGTTATAGGTGCAGATGATGATGCTTAGCTCAGGATGCATTGCGTAAAAACAGTTTATCAGTTCTTTATTTTCAGCAGTTTACGGCTCCATTTCTGCCATAGCCAGTTTATTTCTTCACTAAAATTTCCCTTAACAACTAAAATGCCGAAAAGCAAAAGGAAAATTATGGTCCTTATTATGCCGTCAATGTACAGGTTGCTGAAAGATGGCATTATGTAAACCAATGCGATTAAAACACTGCCCGAAACAAGGATTAATCCGTTTTTTATTCCAAAAGGCTGCAACCCAAATTTTTTCCAGATAAAAAAGAAACGGAGTGAATTATACAGCAACATGGCGGCAACATTGGCTATGGCAGCGCCCATCATTCCATACGATTTTATCAACAGGAAATTTAACGGAATACCAATAATGGAATAGATTAAGGTGCTGGCAAAATCGAATCGCCAATAAGTTGATAACTGGATGATAACCGTGTTTAAACCAGTGCCAAGGTTTATCCATCGGCTTACAACAAGAATGGCCAGTGGGGTTATCATAATGGCATATTCGGCACCGAAATAACGGCTAATATTTTGCAGGTTAATAATGATGATTCCGCCTAGCCCTATGCCTGCAATGAGCAGGTTGATGCAGGATTTTTTGTAAATGCTGTTGAGGCCGCCCATGTTTTTCGATCGCCAATACTCCGAAACAAGTGGCACCGAGGATGCCTGCAAACTACGCATGGGCACTTCTAAAACCTGTGAAAAATATTGAGCGATAGCGTAAATACCAGCCTGGCTAAAATTATACATACTGGCCAGGAATAAGGTGTCGCAAACAACGAATGCAATATTTGAGAGGGAAGTAAAAAAGACAAAACTGCCAAGGGAGATCATCTTATTCTTAAGCCGTCTTGTAACCGAACTTACGGCACTTGTTAACGGAAATGATCCTGTACTTCGTACGGCCCAAACAATAATAATAGCTGCCGGCAAATAGATGCAGGCAAACAGTTTCATAAACCCATCAAAAGAAACCAGTTTAACAGCTATTAACAACAGGCAAACGGTTGTAAGCGCCCTGAAGAGCAGTTCTTTCAGCAGGTTTGACAGGATTGTTTTGCCGGCGAAGTAGGCATGCATTTCCATAAAAACGAAAATGCTCTGGAAAAACACATAGAGTGGAAGGGTGAAATAATAAAGAGAAAAAAGCGGGTTGTTTTTACCAAAAATGCGAATGATCGGCTGGTTAAAAACAGTCATTAGAAACATGGTTAACAGCAAGCCTGCAGCAAAGATTACCACCGAAAAATATGGCAGATCATTTTTTTCAGGTGGCAGGTATCGTTTGTAAAAGGGGATGAATTTGGCTGCAACTATGGGAGTGCCAAACGTTGCGAAGTTGGCCAGCAGTGCCGAAGCTTCTGTAATTACTCTGGTAAGCCCCCATTGCTCACTTGTAAGCAGCCATTTTTGTAAAACAATCAGGTTAAGCGCACCAAATCCAAACCCTGCAAAAATGATGATGGTAGAAATGATACTTTGGCGCTGTATGGATGGCGTACTCATGTAGTAACCAATAAATAATAGATTGCAAACATGAGGAAATATAACTGTTCGGGCATTCTAAAACTTATTCTTCCACATCATACTCTCGATTGGGCGATTGGGCTGCCCGCTGTATTTGGCGTTTTTCTTCTCGTTGTATTTTATTTCAATTTCACCGTCTACCGGAAAATAAATCAGCTGACCAATGGGCATGCCTTTATAAATTTTTACCGGTTGCTTCACGCTTATTTCCAGTGTCCAGTTGCCGCAAAACCCCACATCACCCTTACCAGCTGTAGCATGAATATCAATACCAAGCCTGCCTGTGCTGGATTTGCCTTCCAGGAAAGGCACGTGGGCATGTGTTTCGGTATACTCCATGGTTACGCCCAGGTAAAAAACGTGGGGGTATAACACAAATCCCTCTTCGGGTATTTCGAATGATTCTATTTCGTTGTGCTTTTTGGCATCAAGTATATGATCTTTATAAGTAGCCAGCACAGCACCCAGGTGCACATCGTAACTGTTGCTGCCAAGACATTCGCGGTCGTAGGGAACTATTTTGATAGTGCCTTTTTCGATTTCTTCTAAAATCCGGGTATCGCTAAGAATCATATTCTAAACAGACCGCTTAATTATTTGAGCTTAAAGCAAACGCATAATTACTTTATTTGCTGGTAGCCCTTACCGTCTTGTTGCGCAAAATAAGTGTTTAATAGAAAACAAACACCTAACTAAAAAGATCAAAAAACATCCTTTTGCTTTTAAAGCTGCCGGCATTTTGACATTTGCATAATTTCACAAATTCACATTACACATTTGCCGCTTTTTTATTCCCATAATATTGATTCAACCACCAGGCTTGCGGTGTGGCATATACAGGAAGATGAGGCTTTCTTTATTGAGAAGGTTCCCTTGAGCAGGAAAATTACCCATCCCCATAAGCGCCTGCAACACCTTGCCGGCCGCTATTTGTTGCAGTATCTTTTTCTTGATTTTCCTATACACCTTATACAAATTGCTGATACCCGGAAGCCGTATTTAGAAAGCGAATCGCATCATTTTTCTATTTCCCATTGTAGTGATTATGCGGCGGTTATTGTAAGCACCATTAAAAGGGTTGGTATCGATATAGAAATACATTCAGATCGCATCCTTTCGCTTCAACATAAGTTTTTAAATGAAGCTGAAACCATTATGCAACATGAAGCAGGAAGTATTTATCCAACGTTGATATGGTCAGTAAAAGAAGCCATGTACAAATGGTATAGCCTGGGCGAAATAGATTTCCAGCAGCATTTGCAGGTGCAAAAAATAGTTTCAAAAACACCATCCATGGGGTATGTAAATGCTATTATACAAAAGAATTCACCCTTTCGGATGCAACTTCCATTTGTTATTTGGGATAACCTTGTGCTTACCTGGGTTTGGTTGTGAAAAATGTTTATTTTCTACGTACTAATGGGTATTGCGTAATACAACAGAACCCTTAATTTAGTTTCATAAACAATAACAACAAACTATGAAAATGCTTTTCACTTATGCTGCTGCCATAACACTTGTATTATCTACAGTAAATACGCAAGCGCAAAAAATTAAAATTACTGAGGGAGATCTATCTGCTTTAGCAGGACAAACCACCGTAAACATCGATTTCACCTACGATAATATGAGCGTTGGGAAATTTAAGAAAGAGCAAGACTACATAGATGACAGGGTGGTGGCTTACAACAAAAAGGAACCCGGCGTGGGAGATACATGGGCAACTCATTGGGTGGATGATCGTCAGTCGAGGTTTGAACCTAAATTTATAGAGCTGTTTGAAAAATACTCTGATTTAAAAGTCAGTTCGAAGAAAGATGCCAAATACACATTGATTGTACATACGGTTTCTACAGAACCAGGCTTTAATGTTGGCATTATGAGAAAGAATTCGGAAATTGATATAGAAGTTTTACTGGTTGAAACAGCAGACAAATCAAAAGTGATGGCTAAGCTTGTTGCTAATAATATTCCCGGCCGCAGCTTTGGCGGTTATGACTTTGATACAGGGTTAAGAATTATGGAGTCTTATGAAATGGGCGGAAAAGCCATTGGGAAATTTATAAGGGACAAAATAAAATAAGGTTCGTCATAAAAGTAAAAGGCCTCGGAATTTCCGGGGCTTTTTTTAATGTTGTTGATGTTCCATTAGGCTTCGTTATCCAATGAATCTTCCAGCAGGTTAAGGTTAAATTCCTGGCCAGCTATGCCTTCAATCGATCCTTTAAAATGCGCAACATTCAGTAAAACTTTTTCCAGTTGTTTTTCTCTTGCTTTCCACATTTTTTCCATTGAATCTCTTTCCCGTTGTATAGAATTACGCATCGAGAGAAATCCTTCGCGTATGGCGTTCCATTGTTCGCTGAATTCGTTGCTTGTTAAGTAATTGTACAATAACTGTATTTTATCGCCCTTGTTATCCTGGCTTTTTAATGCACCAGAAACTTTAATAATGCCATCACGTAGTACATGGGCAAGCGCTTTTACTTCGGCAAAATTGCAAATCCAAACACCATCTTTTTCTCCAAAGCGTTCAAAATCTTTTGGCATGCGGTTCGAAACCAGTACTGCTACATCAGCCCCCTGGCTGCGCATATCGGCTTTCAGCTTGTCAATCCAATCGGCAGAAAAAGCTAAAGTGCGCTTGCTTTCATAGATGATGCAGCCGCATTCCTGGCCAAATTTGTTGCGAATTACCTGGATGCAATCTGCGCCTTTTACGCCCTTGCCCACTTCCCTGATGGTATCGTAAGGAAAGGCTGCACGCAGTAATTCTTCCAGCGCCAGTTCCTGGACCTCGCCCTGCAACTGCATGCTTCCCTGTTCCGCTTTGCGGCGCATTTCCTCGGCGAGTTTTTTCTGATCTTCCAGTTGTTTTTGCAACTCACGTAATTGCATCTGGTGTTCGGTTTCTTTCAGCGAATTTTTATCGTTTTCCTGTAGCCTGATCTGTTCTTCCAGCGTAGTTCTTGCCTCCAGCACTTTACGTTGTATTTCAAGATCAATCTGTTTCTCTTTATCGAGCAGCTTTTGCTGTTGTTGTAAAAATTCCAGTTCTTTCTGGCGTGCCATTTTCAGTTTCTCTTCATTATCTATATTTGCCATCTGCAGCATGCGCAACTGGTTTTCAAACTCGCCCGATAACTGCCTGCGTAGTTGTTCTTCCAGTGAAACTGATAATTTTTTCTTTTCCAGTTCGAGTAATTTTTGCGAGGCTTCCTGTTGTTGCAGCAGTTGTTTTTCAGCGCTTTCTTTTTGCTGGAGTAATTGTTGCTGAAGGCCTGTTTCCCTCTGCTTAAACTCTTCTTCTTTTTCTTTTTTCCATTGAGCTGCTTTCAGGTTGGCTTCTTTTTTAATTTCTTCCCGCATTACGTCCGTAGGCTCAAACTGGTGTTGGCAATTGGGGCAAATAATCAAAGGCATATGTAAGGTTCTTAAGATATTAAACTGGTATTGGTTTAGCGTAGCAGGTAAAACTAAGCAGATACCCGGCAGGTAAATAACAGGTTTTGAAAAAAAATTGAAACCCCTACATTTGCAATCCTTTAAGCGGAGGTGGCGAAACTGGTAGACGCACTACTATGAGGTGGTAGCGCCTGTAACGGGCGTGGGAGTTCGAATCTCCTCTTCCGCAC
>JBKJNG010000283.1:0-11218 GCA_046596065.1 Phnomibacter sp.
TTTGAATGTTTCCAAGAAATTTCCCTTTGGCAAACAAACCAAGAAAACCACTAGTCCAGAAGTCAGGTTGATCATATCCAAAAGCCAAGGGAATTTGTTTTGAAATAACGATAATGCCAATTGCAGCCAGCATCCCTTTTATAACAGAAGAAGGAAAGTAATTTGCAATGCCACCGAATTTAAAAAGCCCAAGCAACAGTTGAAACAAACCTGCAACCATTACTGACAACAGGAATATTTTATAATCGCCCAATGAAATAATAGATGCTGCAACAATGGTTGTTAATCCGGCTGCAGGCCCTGAAACTGCCAATGGAGAACCGCTGATCAATGCAACAACCAGGCCGCCAACAATACCCGACACGATTCCTGCAGATAACGGCGCACCTGATGTAAGGGCGATGCCCAAACAAAGTGGTAAGGCTATCAGGAAAACGGAAAGCCCTGCGGGCAGATCATGTTTTAACCAGATAAGCCGGTAGTATTTTATTTTTCGTCTCAAGGTAAAATTGTTGTTGAATAAATGAATTGGCAGGTATGTAAAATTAAAGCCTGCAAAGGCTACCATTGAATGAAACAAAAATTTACGGGACTGATTTTCGTCATGCTTTAATTGCGGAGAAATACAACTGAGATTTTATGGTACAGACATTCTTTGTATGCGCTTTCAAGCAGGCCAGGCCCTAAGGCAATAGGTATATCTATAGCCATTCCAATTACTTTAAAAGATATTTCATTTTCAGTCATAGTATTTTTAATTGATAAGGTATTGTATTAAAATGAATTGGAGTGAAAGTATATTTCTTATACGCTTTATGCGTTTTGTGTAATGTATACCTTTGTGGCCTTTATGGTTAAATTTGTGTAATGCAGCAGAAGGCTTCGAATGGCTTACAAAAAAATACGCCGCTAAATATTAGCGGCGTATTTAAAAGATGTAAAAAATAATGGCATATCTCTAACCAGCCTTCCATTGCTTGTAACAATTTATCAATCCATTGGTGCTGCTATCATGGCTTTGTACAGGCGCAGATGATTGTAATTCCGGCAATATTTTTCCTGCCAATGCTTTACCTAATTCAACACCCCACTGGTCAAAACTGTAGATGTTCCAGATAACGCCCTGCACAAATATTTTATGTTCGTAATAAGCAATCATTTGGCCCAGCACAAATGGTGTAACCTGTTTTGTAAGAAAGGAGTTTGTAGGTCTGTTTCCTTTAAAAGTTTTGTATGGAATCAAAGCTTCTGCAATGCCTTCTGCCCGACATTCTTCTTCTGTCTTGCCGTTCATTAATGCCTCTGTTTGCGCAAAGAAATTGCTAAGTAGTTTTGCATGATGATCGCCAATTGGATTGTGGCTGATAGCAGGAGCTATAAAATCGCAGGGTATCATTTGCGTGCCTTGGTGTATTAACTGGTAAAATGCATGCTGCCCATTTGTACCTGGTTCGCCCCAAATTACAGGACCAGTTGCATAATCAACTGCTTCACCATTACGATCTACACACTTGCCATTGCTTTCCATATTTCCCTGCTGAAAATAAGCGGCGAAACGATGCATGTATTGATCGTAAGGAAGAATGGCTTCGTTGGTTGCGCCAAAGAAATTTACATACCAGGTGCTTATTAAAGCCATCAGAACCGGTATATTTTGTTTGAATGGTTTTTCACTGAAATGAACATCCGCATTGTGTGCACCTTTCAATAAAGCTTCAAAATTTTCGAAGCCGATTGTGAGCGCAATACTTAAACCAATAGCGCTCCACAAACTATAACGTCCGCCAACCCAATCCCAGAATTCAAACATGTTGGCGGTATCAATACCAAATTTTGAAACCGCTGCTGCGTTGGTGCTAAGTGCTGCAAAATGCAACGCTACATGCGATTCATCTTTTGCATGTTCTAAAAACCAGCTGCGTGCAGTGAGCGCATTGGTCATGGTTTCCTGCGTGGTAAAAGTTTTTGAAGCCACTAAAAACAACGTTTCCTCCGCAGCAACTTTCTTTAATGTTTCGGCAATATGTGTTCCATCTACATTGCTTACAAAATAAGTTTGTATGCCATCTACCCAATAAGGTTTCAATGCTTCTGTTACCATTACCGGACCAAGATCGCTTCCACCGATTCCAATATTTACAATATATTTTATCGATTTTCCCGTGTAGCCTTTCCATTCGCCGCTATGAATTTTTGCACAGAAAGTTTTCATCTGCGCCAGCACTTTTTGTACATCGGGCATCACATCTTTTCCATCAGTCACAACAGGCTTGCCACTGAAATTTCTTAAAGCAGTATGCAGAACGGCACGGTGTTCTGTTTCATTTATTTTTTCCCCGTTAAACATTTCCCTGATGGCCTCAGGCAACTTGCATTCATTGGCTAAACCAACCAGCAGATCTATTGTTTCTGTAGTGATTATATTTTTGGAATAGTCAAATACCAGGTCTTCCGCACAAAGCGAAAATTTTTGAAAGCGCAGCGGATCATCCGCAAACAATTGCCTGATATGTGCAGTTTGTAACAGCGAATGATTGGCCTGCAATTGTTGCCATGCATTGGTATAAGACGGATTAATTTTTGGAAACATATACTTAGATTTTTGATCTGTGATGTCTGATCTCGATAGCTATCGGGACTGATTTATGCGTTTTAGTCTTGTTGATTAAACGCGGTAGATTAATGTAATAAAACCTGCTTTCGAAAACTATCAACTTAACCTGCAAACTGCTGCAAAATAAAACCGTAAGCAGCAATATCTGTTAGAAAATATAATGATATTGATCAGGTTTTAACCCGTAAGATGATTTCCTGCCATGTGTTTCCTCTTTATAAATACCACTTGCCCGTTATTTACACTATTAAGTGCTTTCCTTAATTTTACTAAAAACAGGCGAACATGGAAATAGCAGCCACAAAGACACGTACTACAAAATCAAGAAAAATTCCTGCAGCGCTTATTTATGAGCGGCTCAATGGGAAAGATTTGTACTATAAGGGATACAGGGAAGTAATAAAAGGCGTCAAAACCAGGGAGGAAATTATGGGTTCCAGCAGTCTTCAGGCAGCAATTGTTACCTATCTTCTGCGTTTAATTTTCAGCGAAATTGATTGGAAAACCTTTAATGTATTAACAAGTGAACCCGGCCTGCATATTGATACAGGTAATAACCTCAGCGGCGATATTCTTATTTACGAAAACAGCGTTCTCACCCCTGATAAAATCAATAAAAAATATGCGACAGTACCTGCTTTTATTCACCTTGAAGTCGACGTAAGGGCGGATATGGAAACAATGGATGATGTGGAATACATTTCCAATAAAATTAACCGCCTGTTTGCTTTTGGTACGCAAAAAGTAATTTGGGTTTTTACAACCTCGCAGCGGGTGCTGGTGGCTACCCCAAATGCCGATTGGGTTTGGATAGACTGGGACAAAGACGTTGAAATAATGAATAGCATTTTCTTCAGCGTGGGCAAATTCCTGGATAAACAAGGTATTGTAGTATAACTGCCGCCGCACCTCTCTGCTAACCCACTATAATTGTTCAATTACGGCTAATAATCTGTCAATCATGGCTGGTGTAACATCCAAATGAAAAACCAGCCTCACCTGTTCGGGCGACATGGCAATGCACCTTACGCCATGCTGCCGCAGTTTTTCAACCAGCGATGCCGCGGTATATTTTCCCTGTAACGAGAAGATCAAAATGTTGGTTTCAACCGGCAATATGGCTTGCACCCAACCTTTGGACGCCAGTATTTTTTCAACAGCTTTGGCATGAACATGATCTTCGGCCAGTCTTTCAATATTATGATCAAGAGCGTACAAACCAGCCGCCGCTAAAAAGCCGGCCTGCCGCATGCCACCACCAAATACTTTGCGAAAACGTCTTGCTCTTTTTATGAATGCAGTATTGGCAAGCAGTACACTGCCAACCGGTGTTCCCAAACCTTTGCTCAGGCAAACGGAAATACTACCGAAGATTGGGCCATATTGCAGCGGGTTTTCCTGTTTGGCAATAATCGCATTAAATATCCGGGCGCCATCCAGGTGCAGACCAAGATTGTTGTTGGTGCAAACTTGTTTGATAGAAAGAAGATCTTCAAAATTGTAACAGGCACCGCCGCCACGGTTGGTAGTGTTTTCAAGACTTACAAGTCGGCTAACCGGCTTGTGTACATCGTCGGGCTGTATGGCCGCTTCCACCAATGCTGCGGTAAGGCGGCCACGATCGCCTTTAAGCAAACGAACCGAGGAGCCAGAGTTAAAAGCAATGCCGCCGCCTTCGTACTGGTACACATGACTAAGTTCATCACAGATTACTTCATCGCCGGGTTGCGTATGGCATTTTATGGCAATTTGGTTGGTCATGGTACCGCTTGGGCAAAACAGGCCGGCTTCCATGCCAAACATATTCGCCATTCTTGCTTCCAGTTCATTTATGCTTGGGTCTTCGCCAAATACATCATCGCCCACTTTGGCGCTCATAATAGCATCCAACATGCCGACCGAAGGTTTGGTGAAAGTATCGGAGCGGAGTTCGATGTACGGATTAGTTATTGAATCAGGAAGACTGGCGTCTTCCAGGTTTATATTATACATTTTCAATAATTGAGGTTAGCCGTAAAAGTAAGTTTTGTAAACTAACGGCAGTTGTTTTGATGAACTTCCGGCTTAACTGCCAGCGATATTTACCGTTACTTTTTTAAAGCCTGATGTTCTTAGAAATTGTTCGATGATCAGTTTTGAACGATCGGAAGCTTGTTTTAATAACTGCTGTTTCTCGGCTTCCTTTAATAGTTGTCGCCGGGCGGAATTTTTAACTGCTGTTACTTCCGCATTGGTCCATTTGCCGTTTTCAATAAAAGTTTCTATATCGGATGGATTAGTAATTACATCTAAATATTTTGCTTTCGGAAGCGTAATACTCACCGAATCATCTTTTACAAACAAGTCATTTTCTGATAGCAGTTTCAGGTCGGTGCCGGCAATTACTTTGCCTTTTATAATCAGCACCAGGGTTCTTTTTTCAGGAAACGGTAGTTGGATTATACCAATACTTCTTAGTGTATTGTTTGCCATGCCAGCGGTGGTCATAATGGTTGAATCAGCCACGAGTTCGGCATACAATTGTGTTGTTTGAAGTTCCGCAATGTTCCTGATTTGGGTAATAACCAGCGGCGTGTTTTCTATCAGCAATGGTTTGTTTTTAAACCAATCTTTAAAGCTGGGTATTATATGTATTCGCTGAAACACAAATACTATTGCCAGCACCAGCAAAACCAGTATCAGCGGGCGTTTCAGGATATTAAAAATTCTTTTTCCTATGGAGATTTGCATGTTTGGTTATGGATGTTGAAGGTGTTTTATAGTGATGCTATTTTTAGTTTTGGAATTTGATCCGCTTACGTGATGATTAGTATTCCTGCCGCCGCAGTGAGGAATTTGTGTGTCAAAGCAGCAAATTCGCAACAACCACAGATGATTAGTATTCCAAATGCCCGTCACAAAAAAGAAAAAAACTAATTCAATTGTTTATTGTTGCTATTGATCGCCGGCTTTTTATCATCGTAGGTAAGGTCAATTTTTTCAAAGCCAAGCTGCATCAAAAAGTTATTCATAAAAGTTTGTGTATTCAATTTTGCCTGTCCTTTAATGCCTAATGCATCACCCGCGGCCCATACCTGTTTCTCTGCCTGTGCAAGCAATGCATCGCGTTCTGCACTGGTAAAATCGTCCCTGAAAAAACCTATCTCGCTGTAAGCCACTTTTATATTTTCGGGCGGCATATTCACAGTAAGAATTCTGGGTTCGGGCAATTTTATGCGAATGCTTTTGCCATCGATTTCCACGTCACCTGGCTGTAAGGCACCAAGGTCGATACCAGCTTTTACCGATGCCTGGCAAGTGATGAGAATTTTACGGTCGCCGGCTTTGTACCACGCGATATCATCGTTGGCTTTTACCACTTTGGTAACCGTGTATTCCACCGTAGCAAGGTCCTGCAGGTTTTTTAAGGCGTTGATGGTTTCAATATTATCGGGCATTTTATCCTTGCAGGAAACCAGCAGGGTAGTGGTTAAGAGTACTGTTATTAGTTGACTGGTTGATAAGTTGACAAGGGGCAGGAAGTATTTCCCCCATGGTTTTGCAGCGGTATTGTTATGTAGCTTTGTCATTGAATTGGCGGGAAAGTTAGCAAATGCATAATATTGGGCGGTCGTTCATGTTTGAGTAACAATTATTTTGCATCGAATTAATATATATGAACAAATATGCTGTGATAGTGGCTGGCGGAATTGGTAAGCGGATGAACAGCGATTTACCAAAACAATTCATGCTGCTCCTCGGCAAACCGGTTTTATACTATACGCTTCGGGCTTTTCTCGAGGCTTTCCCCGATCTTATCGTTATTCTTGTTTTGCCGGAAGAACATATTGAAAAAGGTAAAGAAATTGTGGATGCTTACTTTGATGCCAGCCGGGTTCAGTTTACGGTGGGCGGCGAAACCCGCTTTCATTCTGTACGCAACGGCGTTAGCATGATAGAAAAAGAAAGCATCATATTTGTGCATGATGGCGTGCGCTGTTTGGTTACACCGCAGTTGATCCGTTATTGCTACGACTCGGCCATGCTGATGGGTTCGGCAATACCCGCGGCACCTTTAAAAGACAGTGTTCGTATTTTGACCGAAACCGGGAGCCATGCAATTGACCGCAATAAGCTGCGCTTTATACAAACGCCGCAAACTTTCCATAGCAAGCTGCTGTTGCCAGCCATGCAGAACATCGAGTTTAAAGAAAAATTTACCGATGAAGCCACGGTTGTAGAAGCTTATGGCATCGAAATCCATTTGATGGAAGGCGAGGAAACCAATATCAAGATCACGCAACCGGTTGACCTGATGCTTGCAGAGCAAATTTTGCTTCAAAGGATTAGCGTTGCAACTACGGTTTAATCCATTTTATCCTGACCATTCGTATCACCCATGTTTCATTAATGGCTATGCATTCTTCAGCCATTTAATCCACCACGGTAAATTATTAAATACAAAAAACGGGTAATTGTCTATTGCTTTTGCACCATACTGTTCATAGAATCTTGCAAACGAAGCAGTATCACTTCCTTCAAAATCCATCCATAAATTTTGGCCGGCAAATGTTTCTATCACATGGCTTTTTAGCAAGTGTGTAGCCCCGTTATCAAGACCAGCCTTTAAATTGCCATTCATTAAAAATGTAAGCCGGTCTTTGTATTGAATATAGCCCGATGATGCTATCGTATTTCTACCAATATCTTTTGCATAAAAGAAATGGCCACAACCTTTTTCAATCGCTTTTTCAAATAACTTTTGCACATTAGAAAGATCGGTTGGTGTTGCAAGCGAATACCCGTAGCGCTGCCTGTGTAAAAACACTAATTCGCTTGCATCGTCTGCTTTCCTCACTGTGATAAGTTCTTCTTTTGCTTTATTTATATTGCGTTTTGCCGAACGGCTGAATTGTTTTTGGACTACTTCAAACGGTTCCTTTAAATTAAGCAGGTAATTCTTCCTTTCAACAAATTTATACGCCGATGCAAGCTGCCCTGAATTACCATTTATTTCAGCGTATTTAAAATGTTTTTGTAACGCGTTTAAAAAAGTATCGGTTGTAGATTGATCAATTTTTGTATTGCCAAAAACACCCAGCTGCTGGCAAAACGCCGGCTGAAAAACATAGTTCAATCCATATTTATTTCTTACCGGTAAAGGCATTACAAATTGGTAATCGTTAGAGATTAATCCCTGCCAGCCCGGTGCCATAATATCTAAAAACCAACTGGTTGCATACACTCTTCCATCAGGCGATGCAGCGATAGTTTTATCCCAGCGCACCGCATCAATCTCAGAGCGTTTTAGTAGCTGTATGTTTTCCTTGGACATATTTTATTTCGACGCAAACTGATGTTATTCGAAAGATTAATTTGATTGAAATGAAGTCTCAAAATCCCGCAATCTCAAAATTGTATTTACAGAATGCCCAACTTCTCCGCTTGTTTTTTCAATGTTGTAATATCAACACTAAATGTAAGGCGCTTTTGCCACCAGCTTGGTCCGCCTGCACGGGTTGGGTCGTTTACACTATTTGGTTCTTCAAAAGCCTTGCTTTGTATCAATGGATAATACACGGTAATTACTTTAAACAGAGGCAATTCCAGTCCCATGCTATACAGGAATTTTGGCAATTCACTGCCAGCAGTCCATGGCGATGCAGAAGTGCCCACATCAGCGAATATTTTTAAAGGCACTTTAAATGGTAACACAGAAAATGGGTTTAGTTTTCGGGGAAGATCTATTACAAAATTTGCAGATGATAACCAGTTGTCGAAGAAGTCGATGCCATTTGCTTTCAGACCTGGTTGAACTACACTGTAATCACTGCGATATTTAAAGCCACCGTCTCTCATCATGATCTGTCTTCCCAATAACGAAGTAGATTGATTACGCTCTGCAAGAGGGTTCGAATAAGTATAATCCTGTACGCCATTTGGCCCGTACATGGTAAAATGATAGCGGCTGTTTTCTGAGCGCAACAAATCTGTTTTTGCTTTTGTATAAAAGATCTTTCCAAAGAAAAAACGTACTGCAATGCCCTCGTTGTGTTCGTTGAAATTCAAAAAATAATTGGCCATAAGCGTTGTTCTGAAAACATCTTTTACCTGCTGAACGGCCAGTTCTGCTCTCCATGGATATAGGCCGCGATCGTTTGTTAATCCAATTGTCACCTGCGGAATAACCGTTGTTTTTGATGCTGCACGCAGATCGTAAAATAGAGTATCGGCGGGGGCTGGTTTTGGTTCTTGTTCCAGTTGTTGTTCACTGATTATCCAGCTTCTTATATCCATCCATTTTCGTAAAGTTGCGGTAGGCTTTTTCTTCTTTAATTCAAGATAAACGCCGGGTGTAATCTTACTGAAACCTTTAAAAATTTTGCAGTCGTCAAGCGTTGTTCCCTTATCAATATTAAACCTTGCAGCCGATGCGTAGATTTCTGTTTTTTGTAAATGTCCTTTCGGATAAAATGTATAACCCGCTCTTGCATACCCCACCAATTGTTTACTGCCTGTTGCAAACATGGGCGTTGCTACAAACTGGAAAGCATTGGCAGGAATATTATAATTATGAATCAATAAACCAATAGAAAATTTATCGTAATTATTAAAACCGAAGGCGGGAGCAATGCCAATATAATTATTGGTATGCGTGTTATCTAAATTAAAAAAACCAGTGAATTTTGTAGCTCTTTTAGTTGGCCTTATTAATTGACCGGTATTGTTTAATAATGCGAAATGATCATCCAGCGAATGCTTTGCCTTTACTTCTGCCAATGTTTTAAAATCAGTTGGAGATGGATGCTTAAATTTCCATTGGTTATAGTAATCATGCATTAAAGCTTGCATGGTATCAGCGCCAATTTCAGCTACTAATTTCTCCATCAACAAGGCTGTTTTCCAATACGATGCAGCGTTGTAATTATTATAAGTAAAATCTTCAGAAGCTGTTTCAACCGGTTGATCGGTATGATTGCTTATTACTGCATCCAGCGGAAAAATATAAGGATCGACTTGTAGTTTTTTTGCAATAAAATTGCTGCCAATAAGCGGCAAAGGATAGTAATACCTGCGATATTTTTTTTCGATAAAAGTATTCATGCCTTCATCCATCCAGGGATGTTGTCTTTCGTTGGTAGAAAGTATGCCTTCAAACCAGTTATGGCCAATCTCGTGTGCAATCACAATATCCAGTTCACGCTCCGGTTCTTTGTCAATATTTAGAATCGTAATCATGGGGTATTCCATGCCCTCGTACAGTTTCTCGGGGTCATTCACCACGCTGACTTGCGGATAAGGGTATTCGCCCAATTGCTTCGAATAAAAATGCACAGCATTCTTCGTAAAACGCATGCTGTTATTCCACTTTTTTTCATCATCTGGCAATACAAAATTCCAGGCATCAATAGCGTGGTTCTTTAATTGAACGGTATCATATTTTACAATAAATCTTTTATCGGTAAACCAGGCAAAATCGTTTACCTGCTGAGCAGTATAATGCAATGTTTTTGTTTGCTTCGAAGATTCAATTCCTGGCTTCTCTTTTTTATGTGTGGGAAATAATTCCTTCTTTTTCGGTGATGCTGCGGTTGTAACAGCAGGCGCTTTATCATGCGCCTTCATCCATTCAATTTCACTTTCATTTTGCAGCATACCTGTGGCCGCTACAACGTAATTTGAAGGCAGCGTTATTTGTACATCATAATTACCAAAATCATTATAGTATTCGCCCCATTCGAGGTAAGGCATGGCATGCCATCCTATGCTGTCGTATACGGCAACCTTTGGATACCATTGTGTAAAACTGTAATGCTGGTCTGCATAACCCAATCTCGAAAAACGGTAAGGTATTTTTACATGAAAAGGCGTGTTGATTACGACTGAATTGTTAGGCGCCAATGGCTTTGGTAAAACAAGTTTCACCACATCAATATATTGCGGATGATCTTCTATTAATAACGAAGTTCCTGCAACTTTAAAATCAAGCCTGTTGATGTATCCTTTGGCATCATTATCAGAAAAATAAAAATCCGTTTCCCCATTGCTTATTTTCTGTTCTGAGAAAGCTGTTTTATCATTCTTATAAGCATTTGGCCACAAGTGGATCCATAAGAAAGAAAGTGAATCAGGTGATTGATTGTAGTAGGTAATGGTTTCAAAACCTTCAAGTGAATTTTCCTTATCGTTAAGCGTGGCAGCAATAGAATAATTCACCTGCTGTTGCCAGTAAGTTGTCGATGGTTGTGCAATCGCCTGTAGCGATAAAAAGCAAATCTTCAGCAATAATAAAAAGTTATTCCTCATTCTGCGGCGGAAATTACGGATCAATGAGCAGATAGGCAATCCTTATACGAAGGATAGAACGCGAATGACACGGAGGATCAGGATAGGAAGGGTTAATACATTCGATTTATCAAAGCTGAATTGAGTTAATCATGAAATTGCAGGAAATTGTCATTTCCATTTCTTATCCAAAATCATCCTGATCCTTTATTTCTTTCTTCAGAAAATCTCTGTATTCAAATCCTGATCATTTGCGTTATCAGCGTTCTATTGTATTAGAATGTTACCTTAGCAGGTAATGAAAATTACTTTTTTTAGCACCCAGCCTTACGATAAAAC
>JBKJNG010000422.1:0-5852 GCA_046596065.1 Phnomibacter sp.
GGCAGAAGGAAATAATTCGCCCGGCTTGGAATACATCGCACCGTATGCCGCAACCACCATAGCCGAATATTTTATGGAGCAGGGCAGAGATGTATTGATCGTGTATGATGACCTTACACACCATGCACGCTCTTACCGGGAGCTTTCTTTACTGCTGAGAAGACCACCCGGACGTGAAGCATTCCCTGGCGATATTTTTTATATCCATTCAAGATTATTGGAACGATCAACGCATTTAAGTGACGCACTGAAAGGTGGATCAATAACAGCTTTGCCCATTATTGAAACAGAAGCGCAGAATATTTCTGCATACATACCTACAAATTTAATTTCAATTACCGATGGGCAGATTTATCTATCGCCCAAACTTTTTGAGCTGGGTAATTTACCTGCTGTTGATGTGGGTAAATCTGTTTCCCGTGTGGGCGATAAGGCGCAATTACCTGCTTATCGTTCCATTGCAAATTTAAAATTAGAGTACGCACAATTTGAGGAACTGGAAACCTTTGCCCGCTTTGGTACAAGGCTGGATGAAAATACAAAAAAGACCATTGAGCATGGCAAGAGAATACGTGAATGTTTGAAGCAACCAGAGCTGCAACAGATGCCGGTGTCGGAACAGATCGTGATTTTGCTTGCATTGAAAAATGGCTTGCTCGATACAATACCAATTGAAAAAATCAAGGATGTGCAAGATGCCTTGCTTAAAAATTTCAACAATTTTCCGGATGAAATAATCAAACGGTTATCTTCAAATGCAAAGCTGAGTGATGATGATAGCAAGGCTATTTTAAAGATTGCTGCAACAATACTTAGTCCGTTTCAGGACAAGCCAAAGCCAGATCAAAATCTGGACAAACCAAAGCCAGAAGAAGGTCAAGACAAGGCAAAGCCGGATATAGATAAAGACAAACCGAAGCCAGATCAAAATAAAAAAGAATGGACACGTTAGAAAATTTACGAAGCAAAACGGAAGGAGCAAAAGACTTAAAATCTGTTGTAACTGCTATGAAGGCGATGGCAGCATCAAATATTGTTCAGTACGAAACCGCAGTGGATTCGCTTGCAGATTATTTTCATACCATCGCTCTGGGAATCGTCGCTTACTTTAAAGCAGAAAAAATTTCAGGGATCAATGAAAAGACGGCTTCAAAAAATAAACAGGACGAAGTAATCTGCGCCATCGTGTTCGGGTCAGACCAGGGGCTTGTTGCACAGTTCAACGATTCGATGGCAAATTTTGTGTCCACCTCACTCAAAGCCTTGCCGGGTAAAAAAGAAATCTGGGCTGTGGGCGAACGTGTTCAGTTGCTTTTATCAGACGAAGGATTTAATACATCAAAATTATATCCTGTTCCAAATGATATCAATGCAGTTACACCGTTGGTTACAGAATTGTTGAGCAAGAGTCAGGAGCGTCAGCAAAAAGAAGTTGTAACAGCATTTTATATTTTTCACAACCAACCAAATCCAGGCTCAGGTTATACTCCAGTGATGCAGCGGTTTTTACCATTGGATGAAAAATGGAAAAATTCATTACAGCAAATTCAATGGCCCACAAAATTACCGCCGCAAATTGCAGGCGGCGTAAAACCCACGTTGGTGGCTTTGATAAACGGATATCTTTTCGCCTCCCTTTTTAAAGCCAGCGTAGAATCATTGGCCAGTGAAAATGCAAGTCGACTGGATGCGATGCAACGGGCTGAAAAAAATATAACGGATCTGCTGGATGATCTTGGAAAAAAATATCATCGCCTGCGGCAGAGTTCCATTGATGAAGAGTTGTTTGATGTAGTGGCAGGCTTTGAGGCTTTGAAAAAATAAATTTCGAAATAATATTTGATGTTCACTGTTTTTATTTAATCATTCTAAAACAAAAAAATCATGTTAAAAATAATAAACGATTTGCCCGCCAATGTTCTGGGCATTGAAGCCGAAGGAGAAGTAACAGGCGCAGATTATGAAACTGTTTTAATACCTGCGGTAGAAGAAAAATTGAAAGCGAATAACAAAATACGTTTTTTCTATTATGTAGGATCCGGCTTTACCGGATTCAGCCTGAAGGCGATGATAGATGATGCTGAAGTGGGAATAAAAAATTTCTCAGCCTGGGAGCGTGTTGCTTTGGTTTCCGATCATCACCTGATAAATGGTTTGGCGAAATTTTTTGGTCACCTGTTACCGGGTGAAGTAAAAGTTTTTGACAATACCGGACTGGATGAAGCAAAGAAATGGATTGCTGAATAGTAAAAATTAAAACCATTGGCGCTGGCGAAAAATTGGGCCTGAATAATAATGAGCAAGAATAAAAAAATAACAACCTTATTCCTTGACATCGGCGGGGTAATGCTTTCAAACGGATGGGGTCACGAATTCAGGCAGCAGGCTGCTGAGCATTTTCACCTGGATGCGGATGAAATGGAAGAGCGGCATGGTCTCATGTTTGTTACCTATGAAGAAGGAAGGATAACTTTCGATGAATATCTTGACAGGGTTGTGTTTTATACAAAGCGTGATTTTACCCGTACTGAATTCAGCGGCTTCATGTGCTCTTTATCCACACCTGATTTGGAAATGATTGCCTTTATAAAAAAAATAAAATTGCAATATGGGTTAAAAATTATTGCGGTTAGCAACGAAGCAAGGGAATTAAATAGCTACAGGATAAATACTTTTAAATTGAATAAAATATTTGATTTTTTTGTTTCCTCATGTTATGTTCATTTGAGAAAGCCCGATGCAGCTATATTCCGCCTGGCACTTGACGGCGCACAGGTGCCGGCAGATGAAATAGTATATATTGACGATGTGCAAATGTTTGTGGATGTAGCTACAGATTTGGGAATAAAAAGCATTTGCCATAAAGATTATTTATCAACAGCCAAAGCATTAGCTCAGTTGGGGTTGATAACCGATAAAATAGTTCTAACAAACGATGATGTTTCATCTATAAACAAATTGATCACTTAAAAATCAAATCAATGAACTGGTTAATTATAATTATAGTTGGCATTTTGGCAATTGCATTAATTGCATTTCTTGTAATACGTAATCAAAAAGATGAAAAAGATTTTGAAAAGGAATTGAACAACGATTATCCTAAACCCAGGAATGAAGAAGGAGATATTGAAATTGATGAACTAACAGATAGTGTTCATTAAAGATCGCAAATATTATTAATCGGAATAAATAGTATATAATGATATTGGCTATTAACGGTGACTCATCCAGCATTAAATTTTCGTTATGTAAAATTAATGACCCACTTAACAATTATTCAGTGGAGAGATTGAAAACATTGCTACTTAAAAACACCACATTCCAACACCTAAGGGGCTGGATTCTTTTCAGGCAACTATAATCAGTTTACAATTAAATAATAAGCATCATGAAAAATAGTAAAAACACCCAGGAAGAAATACTACAAAGCCCCATGTCCCGCTCAAGTTTCATGAAAACCTCTGCTGTATTGGTAGCCGGCAGCAGTCTCTTGTTTGGGCTTTCTTCCTGTCAACCCTCAGTACAAGCGCCAAAAGAGGAAAAGACCCCTGCCCAACCAGGCCCAGCTGCTGCAGTGGCGCTAACTGTAAAATCCAAAAGGGTAGCCGCAGACCCCACACTTGTACCCCCACCCATAAAACAAAAATCTCCCCAAAGGCATAAGGTCAGGTTGGAATGTACCGAAGTCATCGGGGAAGTAAAAGCAGGCGAAAAGTTTCGATATTTAACTTTTAATGGACAAGTGCCTGCCCCCATGATAAGGGTGAGACAGGGCGACACAATAGACCTGACAATTAGCAACCCGGACACCAGCATAAACCCCCACAATGTTTATTTTCACTCAGTTTACGGAACAGGCGGAGGCTCATCCGCCACATTGGTTGCACCCGGTCAAACAAAGCACATCCGTTTCAAAACAATTTACCCAGGGGCATTTATTTATCATTGTGCCGCACCCGGATTAGATTTCCACATCAGTAGCGGCATGTTTGGGTTAATATTGGTAGAGCCACTTGACGGGCTTCCTGCAGTTGACCATGAATTCTATTTTGGGCAAAACGAAATTTATACAAAATCAGTAGTGGATGCTAACGGCTTTTTGCCCTTTGACTATGATGCCATGAAGAATGAAACACCAAACTTTGTGGTGCTCAATGGAGAAAGCTATGCCATTACAGATTCCCGTTATGGCGCTGTGAAAGTAAAAAAAGGGGAAACTGCCCGGGTATATTTTGTTAACGGCGGGCCTAACCTGATAAGCAGTTTTCACGCCATTGGAAATGTGTGGACCAAAGCCTGGCGGGCAGGCGCCCTGGCCAATAATCCGGAAAAATATATACAGACAATTGAGGTAGGCCCCGGAAGCTGTGCCGTATTGGAAATGGAATTTCCTGTACCGGAAACCATCAAACTTGTTGACCATTCCCTTAGCAGGGTGGTCAGTAAAGGTCTGATGGCTGTGATTGAAGTTGAAGGAACCCCGGATACGGCAATATTTGATGCTGAACCTAAATTGGATTTATAGATTATGAAAGTGGCAAACAAAAATATCCTCACCATTAACGGCGGCTCGTCCAGCATTAAATTCTCTTTGTATAAAATGGAAGAAACGCTGGCGCAATTGTTTTATGGAGAGATTGAAAACATTGGTACTGAAAAAGCAACACTCAATTTTACTAATTTGGTCAATGAAGAGAAAAACAGCATCAGCATTCAATCTGCCGATCATGATGAAGCTACTAACAATCTTATTAACTGGCTGGAGAAGCAGGAAGGGTTTGATTCGATAAAGGCAATAGGGCATCGGATTGTTCATGGGATGAAACATACCGAACCTAAATTAATTACAGGTGATTTATTAGCTGAATTAAAAAAGATCAGTGCCTTTGATCCTGAACATTTACCTGAAGAAATTAAATTGATTGAAGTATTTAAAAAGCGTTATCCGGCTTTAAAACAAATAGCCTGTTTCGATACTTCTTTTCATACTTCCATGCCACTGGTTGCAAAATTATTGTCCATCCCACGCCGCTATTATGAAATGGGAATTCAACGATACGGATTTCATGGGCTTTCTTATGCTTACCTGATGCAGGAGCTTGAACAAATTGCAGGAAAAGAAGTGGCAAAAGGCAAAATAATCTTAGCACATCTTGGTAATGGTGCAAGCCTTGCCGCAGTTAAAGATGGTAAAAGTATTGACAGCAGTATGGGGTTTACACCCACATCGGGATTGATGATGGGCACACGTACAGGTGATCTAGATCCGGGTGTTGCGTGGTATCTGATGAAGGAAGAAAAGTTAAGCCCAAAACAGTTTAGTCATTTGATCAATCATGAATCTGGTTTGTTGGGTATCTCAGAAACAAGTGCTGATATGCGTGAATTAATGAATGATGAATACACTGATACCCGTGCTGCTGAAGCCATTGAATTGTTTTGCTATCAAACAAAAAAATGGATTGGTTCATTTGCTGGTGTGCTTGGCGGCTTAGATACATTGGTGTTTTCAGGTGGCATTGGTGAACATTCGCCGGAAGTACGAAGTAAAATATGTGATGGCCTTGAATTTTTAGGCATCGAATTAGATGAAATAAAAAACATGAATAACGAGCCTGTTATTTCTACTGAGATAAGTAACGTGCAGGTTCGTGTTGTTAAAACAAATGAAGAATTGATGATCGCAAAAATGGTTTGCGATGTTTTGAATTACACCATTAAAAGTGAAGGTATAAATGTGTAATGAAATCGAAAATAAAATGTGTGAATGATATAACTATTATCGGTAAATGTGTAATATCTACGGGGATTAAAGTATGTACCTTTTGTGGATTGATAAAATTAATTAACAC
>JBKJNG010000563.1:0-3151 GCA_046596065.1 Phnomibacter sp.
AAGCCCCTGCAAAGAATAATACTGGCTTTTTCCATCCAGCAAACCCCAGCGATAACTTTCAACAGACTGGGCGTCGCCCTGCTCTGAAAACCTGCGCCACATGCCATCTTTCAAACTATTTACAAATTCGCCTTCCTCTTCATAACCCGGGTTACCACGCAACGATGGCTCTTTTACAATCCATTTTCCCTGCTTCAGGTTTTTATAATCAACACAGTTAAGCGTATCGCCTTTATCGCTTAAATAAAAGGTTTTACACTGGCTAAATCCCATTTGTGTTGCTGCACTAAACAGCAGTACCATCACCCATCTATTCTTTATAAAATTGGTTATTGGTTGAAACCTTATGTTTGATATTTGTTGTGTCATTTTCATCGGGTGTTTTAATCGTTAACAAAAAACCATGCCGTTTTATTGTAACCGATTCCAAAAAATCCTCAATTCCAGTTCAATAATATGGCTTCAAAATTAACTCCTATTCTTATCTGTTTTTCCGTTTGCTGCACTATTACCATTTGTTTAAATTCACAGCCCGCTCCTACTCCGGCTGCCGAACGCATCAAAAGTTTGCAGCTAAAAAAGCAAATGGCAGAAGATTCTACGTACAAAATCTCTTTCAGAAATGTTGGCCCGGCCGTAATGAGCGGCCGTGTTGTTGACCTTGCCGTTAACCCAACCGACCCGACCGAATTTTATGTAGCATACGCAACCGGTGGACTTTGGCATACTACCAATAACGGGCAAAGCTTCGCCCCTATTTTCGATAGCGAAACAGTAATTGGCCTTGGTGCTTTGGCGATTGACTGGCCCTCCCGCACTATCTGGCTGGGTACTGGCGAAGCCAATAGCAGCCGCAGCAGTTATAGTGGCATTGGCTTGTACAAATCAAGCAATAATGGCAAAAGCTGGACATGGCTCGGCCTTCCGGAAAGCCAGCATATCGGCCGCATTATATTGCACCCAACCAACCCGGATATTGCATGGGTAGCGGTGTTGGGTCATTTGTATTCCCCCAATAAAGAACGTGGCATCTATAAAACCAGTGACGGTGGTAAAACCTGGAAGCAAACTTTGTTTGTAGATGAAAACACCGGCGGCATTGAGCTTGCTATTAATCCATCGAATGCTTTAGAGGTGTACGCCTGCATGTGGTACCGTACCCGCCGTGCCTGGAATTTTGAGGAAAGCGGCAAAACGAGTGGAATCTATAAAAGCATTGATGGCGGCGAAAACTGGAAGCTGATCACTAGTGCCGGCAATGGTTTCCCAACCGGCAATGGTGTTGGCAGAACTGGCATTGCGGTTTATCCTAAAAACCCATCTATTGTTTATGCTGTAGTTGATAATCAAAACCACCTGCCTGATACAGCTAAGAAAAAAATTGATTCTGTTAGCTATAAAAGAGATGACCTGAAAGGATTGGACAAAGTTCAGTTTGCCAATCTTGCCGATAAAAAACTGGATACTTTTCTGGCGAGAAACGATTTAGCTCCGAAGTATTCCGCTGCTTCCATAAAAAAAATGGTGTCCTCAGATTTAATAAAGCCAACTGCCCTCTACGATTATTTTTATGATGCCAACGAAGACCTTTTTAATACGCCCATCATTGGCTGTGAAGTTTACCGCAGCGACGATGCAGGTGCAAGCTGGAAGAAAGTGAATGAGAAACCACTAAAACTCTACAATACTTATGGCTATTATTTCGGGAAGATTTTTGTAAGCCCGACCGATGAAAACAAACTCGTGATTACAGGTTATAATATTGACCTGAGCAGGGATGGCGGCAAAACATTTAAGCATATCGAAAAAGACAATGTGCATGGCGATCATCATGCCTGCTGGATAAACCCAAACCGTGACAGCCAATTTATTATTGGAAACGATGGTGGCGTGAACATTACGTACGATAATGGTGATAATTGGTTTAAAGCAAACACTCCGGCCGTTGGCCAGTTTTATGCCGTTACTACGGATAACAACAAACCTTACCATGTTTACGGCGGTCTGCAGGACAATGGTGTTTGGTACGGCTACACCGAAGGCCACGAAACCTCGGATGCCAGTTTCGATACACTGCGCTATGCCAGCCTGAATGGTGGCGATGGCATGCAGGTACAGGTTGATACCAGGGACAATAAAACGGTTTACAGCGGCTTTCAATTCGGGTACTATTCCCGTGTTAATTCCGATACAGGCGATTATTTTTCTATTCATCCTGAAAATAAACTGGGCGAACCATCTTACCGTTTTAACTGGTGCACACCCATTTTATTAAGTCGCCATAACCAGGATATTTTTTACCTGGGAAGCAATATGTTCAACCAGAGTTTGAATAAGGGCGCAGGCATAAAAGCTATCAGCACAGATCTTACCAACGGCGGAAAATCCGGCGATGTGCCGTACGGCACCATTACCACCATCAGCGAAAGTCCGATACGTTTTGGCCTTTTATACGCGGGTACAGATGACGGAAATATCCAGTTATCGAAAGATGGTGGGTATACCTGGAAAAATGTAGCTGCCGGCATTTCGCCAAAGGGGCTTTGGGTGAGCCGCGTAATTGCGAGCCGTTATAAGGAAGGCCGTGTTTACGCTACACTGAATGGCTACCGCATGGATCATTTTAAACCCTATATTTTTATGAGTGACGACTATGGCGAACACTGGACTGCCATTGCGGGCAACCTGCCAGTGGAACCGGTAAATGTAATTATTGAAGATCCTTATCTCGATAGCATGTTGTACCTCGGCACCGATGGTGGTTTGTATGTTACAAAAGACCGCGGCGCCAATTGGAACGCCTGGACAAAGGGGTTACCGTTATCCGTTCCCATTCATGATATCACCATCCAGGAAAGAGAAAATGAAATTTTATTAGGCACCCATGGAAGAAGCATTTATGTAGCGAAACTGCCAACTGCACCAGCACCTGCTACCCCAATAAAAGCGGATGTGAAAAAGGATGAAGTAGAGATGGAGTAGCGATTTATCCCCTCATCCCCGGCCCTTCTCCCCAGGGGGAGAAGGGTGCCTCAATCGAAGAGTGTTTACAAAAGGCATTGTTGAAATATGCTTTCCTGGTAGTTGGTTTATACAGTCTTTATAGACCTATAAGGTTTTTAAAACCTTATAGGTCTCATCACAGCTTTAC
>JBKJNG010000588.1:0-3429 GCA_046596065.1 Phnomibacter sp.
AAGCCCCTGAGCCTTTTACATGAAATGTTTGCAACAATTAAAATACGCCCCAACCTGTCGCAGAATGGCGCTATCAGCCTGTTATGCTGCTTAGATAACAAAGCAGAAAAAATTGAAAAACTGGCGCTGGCTGCATCTGAAATTTTTAATGTGCAGATACAGAAAGATCTTACGTTACTAACCATCAGGCATTATACCGAAGAAAAGATAACCGAGCTTACAAAGGGAAAAACGATTGTACTGGAGCAGAAGACAACTGAAACCATCCAGGTACTGATGCGTTAGTTCAAAAAATAATCGCCTTTACTGTTTACAAGGATGACCGGCAGTTTCTTCCGCTTTTCAAAATACTCATACACTGCCTTTATGTTCAGTATAGATTTATTTACGGCCTGTTTGCCTTTAATAGATGAACTAAGAAAATCAAGCGATTTTTTTACTCCGTAGTTTACCGGGTAAATATGAACGGGTACAAAATCCTGCCCATTTGTTTTTGCTATAGAAGCAAGGGTGTAAACTTCTTCAATGGGTGCATCTTGTATGGCAATACAGCCTACAGAAACGCAATTACCATGTATGTAAATATCGCCTCCCGGTTTTTTTGAGTCGCTTAGAACTTTGTCTGATGCATTTGGGTAATTTAATCCAAGTGCCAGGTGATAGCTACTGCGGGGATTAAATTCATTGATATAGTAAAAACCTTCCGGCACCTGGTTATCGCCTTCTGAACGTTTAGGACCAATACTCCCACTTTCCATACAAACTTTATAAGATTTAAAAAGTGTGAAGCTGTCAACGTTTTTGCTTTTAACCCATACTTCCAACGACCGGTCGTATTTAAAAGAACGGATGAAGACAGCCTGAGGAGCCCATGTCAATTTCTTCTCTTTAAATTGCTGCTTTAAAGAATCTTCCAGCTTATTAGAAATAACCGCATTTTTGGTATATGATTTTACTGGATCAGTAAAAGAAGTTTGTGCTAACAGGTTGCTTGCAAACAAAATTGCAAAACACGTTATCATCCCACTAAGCCGATGTGATTGTATCATTAATAGAGGTACTTTATTTTGGTGGGGCAAATCTAAAATTTTATTCGTAACCAACCCAATAAAAGTAAAATTTACCTTTACAGCTTCTAAACGACCTTGACGGGCTATAAATTGCCCCTGGCGTCCTGTTCTCTTTCCAACGCCTCAAATAATGCCTTAAAGTTGCCCTTGCCAAAGCTTTGTGCGCCTTTACGCTGAATTATCTCAAAAAACAAGGTAGGACGATCTTCCAACGGCTTGCTGAATATCTGCAGCAGATAACCTTCTTCATCCCGGTCAATCAGCACACCCAGATCCTGCAGCGGCTGCAGGTCTTCATCAATTTTACGAACACGATCTAAAACGGTTTCGTAATAACTATCAGGTATGTTTAAAAATTCAATGCCTCTTTTTTGTAATTCGGTAACGGTTTTTACAATATCAGCAGTTGCAATAGCCACATGCTGCACGCCTTCGCCATTGTAAAAATCTAGATACTCTTCCACCTGACTTTTTTTCTTCCCTTCCGCCGGTTCGTTAATCGGAAACTTTACAAATCCATTTCCATTGCTCATCACTTTACTCATTAAGGCCGAGTATTCCGTTGAAATATCATTGTCATCAAAACTTAAAATATTTTTAAATCCCATTACGTCTTCATAAAATTTTACCCAGGGATTCATTTGGTTCCAGTCAACGTTGCCTACGCAATGATCAACATAGAGCAAGCCTGTATCAGTTGGATTATAGTTTGATTCCCATTTTCTAAAACCGGGCATAAACACACCTTTGTAATTTTTTCTTTCTACAAAAAGGTGAACCGTTTCGCCATAAGTATGAATACCGCTTAGCACCACTTCGCCATCATCATCTTTTAAAACAGTGGTTTCCATATAGGGTTTACCGCCACGTTTGATCGTTTCTTCAAAAGCACTAGCGGCATCATCTACTTTTAGTGCCAATACTTTAACCGCATCGCCATGCTTATAAATATGGTCGGCAATCGGGTTATCGGTACGCAGCGGCGTAGTTAATACAAACGTTAGTTTGTTCTGACGGATAACATAACTCACTTTATCCATCATGCCGGTTTCGGGACCGGCATAGGCAAGCGATTGAAAGCCGAATGCTGTTTTGTAAAAATGAGCCGCCTGTTTGGCGTTGCCTACATAAAACTCCACATAGTCGGTACCATGTAAAGGAAGAAAATCGGTTGCGCTGTTATTTGTTATCGAAGGAGCTGTCGTTGTTTGCATTTTATTGAAATTGAAGTGAAGAAAATTGCCCGCTGAAATCGCAGAATTCGCAGATGTATTGTCGGCGTTATTTGCGCCATCTGCGGGGAAAATAAAATTAATCTACCGAATCCATGGCAAGCGCAAACATCAGCAAAGAATAACTGTTGCGCTTGTCAGTAAAGAGTTTATGTGGATAATCGGGAATCATTGTAACCAAAGGTAACAAAATCCTGAGCGAAGTCGAAGGAAATGTTGCTAAGGTTCGAGCGAATTCGAGAACCGCTAATCTAAAGGATAATTATTAAATTTACTTTATGCTTTACTACGCCAATCAGGGGGCCTATTATGTCTATATCATTCTATGTAATGATGACAGCTACTATACAGGCTTAACAGACGATTTAATGAGAAGATTTGAAGAGCATGTAAACGGAATTTATGCAACCTGTTACACATTTAAGAGAAGGCCATTAATATTGCAATACTACGAAACTATCCCATTTTTGAAAGATGCTGTTGATAGAGAATCACAGCTCAAAGGTTGGTCAAGAGCAAAGAAAAAAGCTTTGATTGAAGGGAATTTCCACAAGCTTCAATTACTTTCGCAATGCAATAATTTTTCTCATCATAAATATAAAGATTTGGAAAAGGGTCTCGACTACGCTCGACCAATAGAAAACTCTTCGACTTCGCTCAGAGTGGGAATTTTAGGCGGCGGACAACTCGGTCGCATGTTATTACAAGCAGCGGCCAACTACCCTGTTGAAACATTTATATTGGAAAATGATGCGCATTGTCCTTCTGCCCATCTTTGTCATCAGTTTAAAAAAGGCAATATCAGCAACTATGATGATGTTTATAATTTTGGTAAAGGACTTGATGCATTAACGATAGAAATAGAGGCGGTGAATGTGGAAGCATTGGAAAAATTAGAAAGCGAAGGCGTAAGAATCTACCCAAAACCTGCAACTCTTAAAATTATTAAAGATAAAATCTTACAAAAGCAATTTTATAAGGACAATGAAATTCCCACCAGCGACTTTGTTATCACTCAAAACAAATCAGACCTTAATCAGCATATAGCATTTTTACCTGCCGCACATAAAATAGGCATGGGCGGATACGATGGCCGGGGCGTAGAGATCATGAAAACCAAAGATGAT
>JBKJNG010000400.1:0-4814 GCA_046596065.1 Phnomibacter sp.
ATGGACATCGCAGGTCGCTATGGATCTTGAATTGCCAATCCCTGTAATTGATACGGCCGTTGAAATGCGTGACCTCTCGAAATACAAATTATTGCGGGTACAATTAGCAAGTCTGTATACATCAAAACAAGTAATTAGTGTTACAGGTAACGATGCTTTTTTAAACCAGCTTGAACAGGCTTTTTATTTTGCTATGGTAACGACCTATGCACAGGGAATGCACCTGCTTTCAAAAGCATCAAAAGAATTTAATTATGATCTCAAGCTTGCTGAAATTGCTAAGATCTGGCGGGGCGGTTGTATTATTCGTTCGAAATTTTTAGAAGAAATTTATAATGCTTACAAGGTTAATGAAACGCTTGAACATTTGTTGCTCGATCCTGCAGTGCGAGCATTGGTAAGTGATGCATTGCCTGGCATGCGTTCCATTGTTTCTGCTGCTGTTACTACAGGAATTGCAATACCAGCTTACGCTTCTTCCTTAAGTTATTTCGATACTATCCGCAGCGAAAAAATGCCTTCAAATCTTATACAGGCACAGCGTGATTATTTTGGGGCGCATACCTATGAATTAATTGGGCGGGAAGGCGTTTATCATACCAAATGGAATGAATAATAAATAGTATTATTCCCTTGTAAATGAAACAAAATTCAAACTGCTTTTCGGTTTGCAGTTCAAAATTAAACATTGAATATTCTGTGTTGTATTTTTAGGTACAAACGACTAATTACAAACGACTTTTCTATTTTATACTATGAAAGAAATTAAACCAGAGCCAACTGTATTTGTAATTTTTGGCGGAACGGGTGATTTAAATGCAAGAAAAATTACACCTGCATTGTATCATTTATTTATTGATGGCTGGCTTCCTGAAAAATTTACCATTATTGGCACCGGGCGCACCAAACTTACGGATGATGAATTTCGTTCAAATCTTTTTGATAGTGTAAACGAATTTTCAAGAAGTGGTAAGGCTGATCCGAAGGCATGGAAAGTTTTCGCATCGCATATTTTTTATGAAGCCTCTGACGTAAATGATGCCGCTTCATTTACTAGGTTCGGCGATAAAATAATAAAACAGGAAGCTGAATGGAATGTAAAGGCCAACGTAATTTATTATCTCGCTGTGGCGCCACAGCTTTTTCCTTTAATAGCAAAAAATATTTCGAAGAATAAACTCTGTGATGATATTTCCAAAACCCGGATAGTAATTGAAAAGCCTTTTGGTCACGACCTTGAATCTGCACGGTCGCTGAATACATTATTACAGGGAATTTTTAACGAGAAACAGATCTATCGCATCGATCATTATCTCGGTAAGGAAACGGTGCAAAATATTCTTGCATTCCGGTTTGCCAATTCGCTGTACGAACCTCTGTGGAACCGCAATTTTATCGAGCACGTACAAATTTCAGTTTCCGAACAATTAGGTGTAGGAGACAGAGGTGGCTATTACGATAACTCGGGCGCATTACGCGATATGATCCAGAACCATTTGTTGCAATTACTCTGTTTGGTTGCTATGGAGCCACCGGTAAGTTTTAATGCCGATGAAGTGCGTAACCGCAAAGCCGATGTGCTGCGTGCCATGCGGAGATTTACACCTGATGATGTGCGCTTTTCCGCGGTGAGAGGACAGTACGCAAGTGGTTGGATGGAAGGAAAGGAAGTGCCCGGTTACAGAGATGAACCAGAAGTAAAACCGGATTCAAATACTGAAACTTTTGCAGCTATAAAATTTTTTGTTGATAACTGGCGCTGGCAGGGTGTGCCATTTTATGTGCGCACCGGTAAGCGAATGCACCAGGCCGCATCCATAATTTCCATCCAGTTTAAAGATGTGCCGCATTCTATTTTTCCAGCAGAGGTATCGGAAAGCTGGCAGCAAAACCGCCTGATAATAAGTATACAGCCCGAAATGAGTATCCGGCTGCAGGTTCAGGCAAAAAGACCAGGGTTAGATATGGTGCTGAACCCGGTGGATATGGTGTTTGATTACAACGGAACTTATACTACTGACACGCCCGAAGCTTACGAAACTCTGCTGCTGGATACAATGCAGGGCGATCAAACATTGTTTATGCGGGGTGACCAGGTAGAAGCTGCCTGGGATTTAATTATGCCAATTTTGAGTGCATGGGAAAGCAAGAAAAGTTTGAGCTTCCCCAATTATTCTGCCGATTCATGGGGGCCTGAATTAGCGGAAGCTTTAATTGCCCGCGATGGTTTCCATTGGTTTACATTGCCGCATAACAATAAAAAAGTTTAATGCATTTTGGTAAACCAACATCTATTTATGCAATTAAATATTTATGAAACGGTAGAAGAATTGATTCAGCTGCTTGCTGAATATTTTGTAAAGCTTACCAGTGAAACAGCTTTACAAAACAAGCGGTTTGCAGTGGCGCTTTCCGGCGGAAATTCTCCTAAGAAATTGTATGCTTTATTAGCTTCAAATAGCTATAAAAATCAAATTGACTGGGCCAATATCGATTTCTTTTTTGGTGATGAAAGATATGTTCCGCAAACAGATGCAGCCAGTAATTTTAAGATGATAAATGAAGTGCTTTTTATACCATTGAACATTCCTGAAAAACAAATTTTTCCGGTAAATACAGCACTTACACCAGGTGATGCAGCCAATGATTATGTTGTAACCTTAAACAGTTATTTTAATAGTGATACACCACAGTTTGACTTGATCTTACTTGGTTTGGGCGATAATGCACATACTGCATCACTGTTTCCATATACGAGTGTTTTGCACGAAACAAAACCCACGATAAAAGCAGTGTTTTTAGAAGATCAAAAAGTTTACAGGATAACACTAACCGCTCCTTTTATAAATCTTGCTCATAACATTGCATTCCTGGTATTTGGAGTTGATAAAGCAGTTGCGGTCAAAGATGTGCTGCAGGGAAAAAATGACATTGAAAATTATCCTGCGCAATTAATTAAACCAACAGCTGGAAAACTGGTTTGGTTTCTTGATAAAGAAGCTGCTTCTGCTATTGAAAATGCTGCGAACAACTTCCATTAAAAAACAAAGGCGAAACCATTTAGATTTCGCCTTTGTTGTATTGGCTGTTCATTATCACATTATCAAATTGCCTACTGCGCGCCGCTCATGCCTTCGCTCGCACCTTCCATTTCGCCTTTCATGTTTTTACGTTTAAACAAGCTGGCATCTATTTTTCCAAAGCGCCAGTTAAACTGGAGCCTTAGAATTTGCGGGTCGCGTCTGCGTCTTAATGATTGTTCAAAAAAGTCGCTTGTAGTAACAACATCATAGATCCTTGTACGGAAAATATCATTCATACTAAGCGTAATATTTCCCTGGTATCCCTGGCCACTTTTATTCTTAATAATGTCTCTTCTTACAGAAAGATCTACACCATAGCTGGGGTTAACATAGCCATTGCTTCCGGCAGATTGCGAGCCTCCAAAAAAGCCGCCCATACGGCCACCGCCGGTATTTACAGGAACAACCGTTTTGCTTTGATAATCACCATTTGCCTGTATGGTCCATTGGTTGGTTTTACCGATCTTTTGCGTAAGCGTCATTTTTCCAAAAAAGCTAAACTGGCTGTTGTTCAAATCAGATTTTACATTTTCACTGTTAATGCTCGCATGGTAAAAATTCAGGTTGGTAGTAACATCAAACTTTTTGGTAATTACATCACGGCTGGTTAATTCGAGACCGTAACGGGTACTTCTGTTAGCATTAATGTATGTGTTGTAAATAGCGCTGTCTTTTGAAATCAGGTTTACATCCTTGAATTGGTAGCCGCTAATAAGATCGTTCGTGTTTTTATAATAGGTGGATACAAGAATATTGTGATTGTTATTTATCTGGTAGCTATAATTCATCTCAATACTATTGGTAAATTCAGGTACAAGACCCGGGTTACCAACCCTCAGGTTTAAAGGATCGGTATAATCAACAAAAGGTATTAATTGAAAGAAGTTTGGCCTGTTTATACGCCGGCTGTAATTTAATTGCAGGTCGCTTTTATCTGACAGCTTATAACTTAAAAAAGCACTTGGGAAAGCAGAGATGGGGTAGCTTACATTAAACGAAGAGTCGTTGCCGGTGATGGCTTTCCGGGTACCATCGTAGTTGGAGCTTTCCAGCCGTAAACCAACATTGTAACCAAGCTTTCCTGCTTTTCCTGTAACGGTTGTGTAGGCGGCATAAACCTGGTCGGTAAATTCGTATTCAGAACTTGCAAACTGGTTTAAAATAAAATCGCTGGCTGTATAGTCATAAACGTAGTTCATGTTTCTGCTGCTGAAATTTCTTACCTGTCCGCGAAGGCCTGCATCTATTTTAATTTTATCAGTTAATGGGTTTGAATAATCGGTTTGAATAACCAGGAATGTGCTGCTTCCACGCCCGTTTGTAACCTGTTTTACTTCGTTGCCCTTCGGGCTGTTATCGGCGTTGTATAATTGGTTGTAAAAGTTGGCATCATTCTGATTTTTACTTCCATTGAAGTTTACATCAGCTGTCCATTCGTGCCCTGACTTAGCAAACAAGTGCTTGTAACTTACAGTGCCGCCGAAGTTGCGAAAGAAGCCTTCGCCAACTGTTTTACGAAAGCCGGTTTCTGTTTTTACAGGGCTGTACATGCTATCGTATTCCATTTGGTTCAATTCGTTATTCTTAAAAACACCACGGGCAAAATTGCCCGAAAGGGTTACAGTGTTTCTGTTGTCCATAAAATAGTCGATTCCACCTCTTAAAAAGGTAAAATAGCCTTTGCTGGTATTGTCGATATTTTGAATGATGTTAGTACCCGGATTGATTCCA
>JBKJNG010000405.1:0-5352 GCA_046596065.1 Phnomibacter sp.
TTATAGTTTTCTGAACTTTTAACAACAGTGGTTTAAAAGCCAATCTAAAAACATTTAACAGTCCGGCTTATTTAAACCTTTTCTTACAAATCGAAATTTGCAATTACTAAGTTCTATAAAAAAATTTTTGCGAACGGCACTGCTGCTGTCCATGTTGTTGGCTGGCTTGTTTGTAAACGCTCAACGCAACGCAACCAGCAATTCTTCCGAATCCAGCATACAACGGGATAGCAAAGGGAGGCCTATTGGTGCGGGAAGTAAAATGAAAGGTGGTGATAGCCTTCAGCAGCGTAATAATAATGAAGATTCTATCACCATCTTTTATCGTATGTACGATTCGAGTAAGATTTACCGAATCGATTCTTCGGTGAATGATTATACCAGGCGTTTCCCATTGCCTGCGCAAAATCTGTATTTAGGAAACCTGGGTTCACCAACCCATTCCTTAATTTTTTCTCCTTTGCTCAAGCCCGGTTTCGATCCCGGCTTTCATGCTTTTGATACCTACCGGTTTTCAGTAGAAAATACAAGAACTTTTCAAACAACACGGCCTTATACAGAGCTGGATTATTTGCTGGGTGGCAAGGCGGAACAAACCATTAAAGTACTGCATACGCAAAATATTCGTCCAGCCTGGAATGCGCTGTTCGAATACAAATTCATTAATTCGCCGGGGGCTTTCAAAAACAGCAATACCAGTCATTCGGCCATACGGCTGGCAACTTCTTTTGCTACCAAAAACAAGCGCTATTCGGGTAATGCCATGTTTATAACCAACCGCAACCGGGCTTCTGAAAACGGTGGTATCCTTTCCGAAAGCTATCTAAAAGATCCCAACCCGGCATATAACGAAAGGTTTAATATTTCTACCCGGCTGGGTGGTGATGGCACTTATGGTACTAACTTTTTCACCTCTTCCATAGCAACTGGTTCCGAGCAAAAATCCAAGCAGTTTTTACTGCGCCACCAGTACGATCTTGGGCAGAAAGACTCTGCTTACGATGCTGATTCAGCCGTTATTCATTTGTTTTATCCAAGGTTAAGATTGCAGCATACACTATCGTATACTACCAGTTATTTTAATTTTTTGGATGCAAAATCCACCAGTGCAGCATATAACGACACTACCTACAAAAGGTATTATGATCTGACAGTAGTTTCTGCGCCGCTGCATCTTACGGATCAATGGAGCGATTTTACCAATGAGGCGGCTATAGAAGTTTTTCCTGAAAAAAATAACCAGGAGCAATTTCTAAAAGCGGGCGCTGGTTACCAAATGTTACATGGCGATTTTGCCTCTGCTACCCAAAACTTCAATAACCTGTATTTGATGGGTGAATACCGTAACCGCACCCGCAACCGAAAATGGGATATTAATGCCCATGGTAAATTTTACCTGGCAGGCCTAAATGCTGCCGATTATAGCGCCGGTATCAGTTTGCAGACCGATCTCGGCAAAAAGCTAGGCATCTTACAGGTTGGTTTTCAAAACGTAAACCGAACGCCCTCTTTTATTTTCGATAGCCGAAGCAGTTATCTTGTTACAGGCAATGCAAATTTCAATAAAGAAAACTGGACTGTGGTCAGTGGCAATTTGTACATCCCCCGGCTTAGTACACACTTGCTTGCTAATTATTATATCGTAAGCAACTATACTTATTGGGACGATTACTACCATGCGCAGCAGCAGAGCACACTGCAGAACGTACTGCATATTGGGGCCGAGAAAACATTTAAGATAAGCAGGCACTGGAACCTGTATTCAGAATTGCATTTTCAGCAAACAACCGGAAGCGATATAAACCTGCCGAAGGTTTACACCCGCCAAAGGATAGCATACGAAGGACAATTTTATAAAAACCTAACGTTGGCCGTTGGTGTTGAAGCAAGGTATTTTACGCCGTTTAAGGCCGATGACTGGAGTCCTTTTAACCAGCAATGGGTCGTAAAAAATGATACAACTATTACCAACAGGCCCGACATAGCGGCCTTTCTTCATTTTCGTATTCGCGGGCTCCGAATTTATATCAGGGCCGAAAACCTGAACACAGTAAACTTCAGCAACGGATTTACATTTACCAATAACAATCATGCGGCGCCCTTGTATCCAACACCCGGCTTCTTTTTCCGCTTCGGTTTTTACTGGGCATTTGTTAATTGATGCAGTAAAAAATCCCCTCTTTCGCTCACATGAAAACTGAGTTCTTTCTTAATAAATACTGTAAAGAATTATTGCTTGCTTCGCTGTTTTTAATGACTTTTTTATTTGGACTCAATTCATATGCGGTTGAGAGATTTTATGCGACAGGCATTTATGTTTTCATCAGCAATTTTTTCCGCATTTGCTTTGGTTGGATTCCATTCAGTTTTGGTGATTTATTGTATGGCTTTGCGCTGTTAATCATCATAGCAAATGTTGTAAGATTTATTAAGCTGTGGCGCAGGAAAGAACTAATTGGAAATAAATGGCTGCTAATTGCCAGGAAGTTTTTAAGAGTAGTAATGACTGTATACCTGGTATTTCAATGGCTATGGGGATTAAATTATCATCGGCTGGGAAGCGCTTACCAATTAATGATCGATCCCGGTACTTACACCACCGTTGAATTGGAACAATTGACGGATACTTTGAACAGCCGCCTGCACGAAATTATACCTCAAATTACCAGGGGTGATTCAGCTGAGTGGCTAAATTTTCCAACCATGAAAAATCGTTGCATTGCCGACTACAGCAATACTGCCAAAATATTCCCATTTGTACAATACAAGCATCCATCAGTTAAGCAAATGGTGATTGGAATTATTGGCGGCTATGGCGGTTTTAGTGGTTATCTTAATCCCTTTACCGGCGAAGCGCAGTTAAACGCCAATGTGCCGCCTTTTTTAAGGCCGTACGTCACTTGCCACGAAATTGGCCACCAGCTTGGTTATGCAGCAGAAGAGGAAGCCAATATGATCGGCTACCTGGTGGCTCGGCAAAGCACTAATCCCGCTGTTCGCTACAGCGTTTACCACGACTTAATGACCTATGCCAGCCTCGAATTGTACTACGCTGATTCGAATGCTTACCACGTATATGTAGACAAATTACCGCCGCTTGCAAAGCAGCATAGTAAACAGGCAAGAGATTATTATGCAAGTTTTCGAAGCCCGGTGCAAAGCCTGGTAAACCAATGGTACGATTTGTACCTGAAAGCAAATAGTCAATCGAAAGGTTTGCAATCTTACAATTACATAACTGCCTGGCTTATTGCTTACGCAAAAAAATACGGCTGGCAAAACATATAGCCGATAACTTCAAATAATCCATGAGGATCTCAACTGCGACTGTATTCGGTCGTTTCTTCACAGCGGCCCATTTTGTATTTCTCCTTTCTTCCTGATCATATTTCCGTCCTTTCATTTTTTGCTCAAAACAATTCACAAAAATTTGCGCTGCACCAGATGGCGCAAAAAAGCGTTTCAATAGCATCTTTGCTTCAATTCATCAATATGCGTTTCTTCTGTTCCTGTATTCTTTTCCTTCTTTCCCTTTCAGCTTTTTGCCAGCAGGAGATTCAACCCGCAGCACCCGATACCATTTCAAAACCTGTTGTGGTTGTAAACAGTCAGCCTTTAAGCGATATTGATATTCCGGTTCGCATAGGGCTAAAGCCAATTTATAAATGGGCTGATAGTTTTATTGATACGCTGTACACTTCTCCCAACTATCCCATCGATTGGGTAATGGATGGTTGTGATACCCGCTACCAGTACCGCTTTATTCGAGGACCGTTCCAATTTAAAGCCTACAATAATATGCTGTATGTTTCCTTCAGTGGCTACTATGGCGTAAGAGGTTCTAACAGGCTTTGTACCGGCATTGGCAATTCGGTTTGGACGCCTTCCTGCAGTTGCGGTTTTGGTACCGAAAAACCCCGGCGTATTGATGCCGGCTTCACCATTCAATTTCAACTGAAACCCGATTATAAACTGGGCGTAATAGTTAACCGGGTTGAACCTGTTGCAGTTGATAAATGCACGGTTTGTTTTTTCGGAAAAGACATTACCAAAATTGTTGCCGCCACACTAAAAGCTGAGCTCGATTCATCCGTTGCAGCCATGCAAAAACAGCTGCAAACATTCAGCTTGAAACCTTACCTGAAAATGGTTTGGGATACGTTGCAAACTCCATATCGCATGACTGGTTTTGGATACCTGAGCACACAACCACAGCAACTGCGTATCAGCCAGGCATCTTTACTAAGAGATAGTCTTTTTATAAGCCTTGGTTTAACGGTGAAGCCCGAGTTGAAACAGTTGCCGGAATCTAACCGCTTGCCTTTGCCAAACCTTACCGACTTTTCGCCGCGCAGTGGATTCAAATTATTTATTGCACAGCAATTGCCTTACGATTCTTTAAGCCAGGTGGCCAATAAAAAAGTGGCAGGTCAGGAGTTCCAGGTGGGAAAGGGACTGCTGAAAAAAACAATCCGCATCGATTCCATGAAATTGCAGGGTGGCGTTGCTAAGATCATTGTAAAAGTGTTTGTATCAAGGGCTGCTAAAGGCGTTTTCTACTTGGAAGGCATACCCAAATGGGATCTACAAAAACAGGAATTATGGCTTGATAGTTTGGATTATCATATCGATACAAAACAATTTCTTATCCGCACAGCGAGTACATTGCTCGATGGTACCATCGCCAATAAATTAAAAGCTTACACCCGCTTTAACCTACAGCAAAAAGTAACCGATCTTAATAAGAGTTTGATGGCGCAAATGAACCGCGGCATTTATCCCGGTGTAAGCAGTAACGGCTATCTCACAAGACTTAATATCGATGACTTGAAAGCTTCTGACAAAGGCATTTTTATCGCCGCCGGCGCAGAGGGAAAATTGTGGATGGATATTGATGCGGGCATTTTGCTGAATAACTTTTTGAAGCAATGATTGGGTGAGTAGCGAATCGTGAGTGAATGGTTCCTGACTTTATTAGCAAGTTTCTTATTCATCAACTAATCAACCAATGAACCAATCAACCAGTCACCTCACCACCGGTTTAAATGCAAAATATTTTTGCATCAGGTAGCTGAACGTAATTACAACTACGGTATTGATGATCTGTGAAACGGTAGGGTAGAAGTGGAGGATATCAACGAGTATTTTAAGGTTGATATAATTAAGTACAACGCTTCCGATGGAAGTTCCAAAATACCTTACCAGCTGGTGCCTTCCCCTGAGTGTGCTGGTTGAAAAAACCACGTAGCGGGCCAAATAGAATCCTAGCGGAAACGTAACAAGAAACGAAACAATCATAGCCGCATACTCCAGCCGCTCTGGCTCCCCAGCCAGCAAAAGGATCAAGGCATT
>JBKJNG010000619.1:0-3471 GCA_046596065.1 Phnomibacter sp.
GTGGCGGTTGGATAGGTAACGACAAATACGCCGACATGGGCTATATGCCCAACACCGTTGCGGCAATACTCAATAACGGAATAGCAGTAGCTTCGATTGATTATCGATTTGCCACGCAAGCAGTTTTTCCTGCCATTCTACAGGACTGTAATAAGGCTGTGTCTTTTTTATACGACAATGCTGATAAATATAATTTAGATAAAAAAAGTATTGCGCTGATGGGCTTTTCTGCTGGCGGACATCTGGCTTCATTGATGGGTACATCACAGAATAATAAGGTAATCGACTTTTATTTTCCTGATACTTATCGCCCTTTTCAATATAAAGCTGTAGTTGATTTTTATGGTCCAACAGATTTAGTGTTGCTGCCCGGAAATGAAGACGAAAAATCTCCCGAAGGTCTATTGATTGGAGCAGCTCCATTACTCCGCCCAGATTTAGCAAAAGCAGCCAGTCCAATTACCTACATTGATAAAAATGACCCTCCTTTTTTGATTTATCATGGCGAAAAGGATAATACTGTTTCAAACAAACAGTCAAAACTGTTTAGCGCTTGGCTTACTTACTCAGGTGTAAAAAACGAATTAACAATAGTTAAAGATGCCCCGCACTTTGGAACCATGTATGATGTACCTGAAATAAGCGATAACGTGATAAAATTTCTGAAGCAACACTTACAATATATAAAAATTAAAAGGCTTATTTGCAGGCACAAGGCTGTGCACCTCACCTTATTATATTCATTCGAACAACCTTTTTGAAAATTTACCTGAACTAGCCAAAAGTCTTTTTAGTTTCACATTGCCACATTGGTTAAGCATCACATAGACGTTATTATCGGGTCGTAAGACTCACAATCTACAAGTATTGGTGAGTACTTTCAATTTGATTACTCATTAGGTGTTTTTATTTTGGAAGAATGATTACTTCGCTGGTGCGTAGGCACCTTTTTCAATCCATGTATTCCATGCCTTTACAAATGCTGTATAACTTAAAGGCGGTGCAGGACGACCTTCGCCCATATTCCAGCCGGCTTTTACCAGTGTATCACGGGCATGATCGAGTAACTGTTGTTTATCCTTATGACCATTTTGATTGTAGTCTTTGATTTGCAACGCAAGTTCATGTGCGGTTTTTCCCTGAAATACCATTTTCATATCGGCAGGCGGCAGATGCCAGTTGGGATTGCCCGGCGGTGTATGCAAGCCCGGCGTATTGGTTGCCTGATGGCAGTTGAAGCATTTCATTGCATATAATCCTTTGCCGTCTTTTCCGCGCAGCACATTCATGTTATGAACATGACTATCGTCGCCCTGTAGCGGTCTGTCGCCGGCAGGATGACAGTTCATGCATCGGGGATTCATTAATACTTGATATACTTCTTTAAAGGCAGTAACGGATTCAATACTATCTTCTATCCGGTCGTTTGGAAACGGGCTGATTCCTGTAGTTTCTTTATCAATAAAGCCTGTAGCAATTGCTACAAATGCAACCAATGCAAGTATTACAACAAACCCTTTACTAAAGCGGAACCGCTGATTCATATTTAAAATTTATTTTCGGATTAAATAGCTTCGTTCCAAGCCGTGCGTTTTCATCTGCCATTTTTTGGTAAAAGGTGATGAATACAATTTCATGTGTATCCGTTTGCACCACTGTTTTTACACGACCAGATCCTGTTAAAAAAAAGGTCAATACAAACTTTGATAAATCACTTAATCAAGGTGGTCGGCGAAGGGCATTTTGCGTATTCGTTTGCCAGTTGCTGCATAAATCGCATTCGCAACAGCAGGGGCTATTGGTGGCAGACCTGGTTCACCCAATCCCGAAGGCGCGGCATCTGATTCTACAAATTGTACCTCAATATCCAATGGCGCGTCGTTCATCCGGAGAAGCGGATAAGCATAGAAGTTTTTTTCAACTACTGCTCCATCAACGAATGTGATCTTTGGAAACATAGCGTGGCAAATGCCATCTACAATAGCTCCCTGCACCTGGTTTTCAGCCCCACTTAGATTAATTACCCGGCCACAGTCTACTGCACAGAATACCTTCACAACTTTCGGCTTTCCCTCCACCATTTTTATTTCTGCAACCTGGGCAGCGTAAGAACCAAAGGAAAACCAGGTTGCAAATCCACGATAAACGCCAGCAGGCGTTTTTCCCCAGTTACTCATCTTCGCTACCAATTCAATTACGCCTTTATATTTACCAGGCTCGTAACCAATTCGGCCGACCGGTTCTTTGCTGGCCTTTTCTAATAGTTCAAGTCTAAAGGCCACCGGATCTTTTTTTAACGCAATGCAAACTTCATCCATAAAGCTTTCGGCTGCAAAAGCCATTGTATTAGCTCCGGGTGCCCGCCACCATCCGGTTGGAGTATTACTGTTGAATCCCTGACTTTCTGAACGATAATTTGCCAAAGCTCCGGCCACGTAGCTATCTCCCCAGCCTCCTCCTCCAATACCCACGCTTGACTGATGCCATGATAATAATTTATCTGCTGACAATGCAGCACGATACCTGAACATTATGGCCGGACGGTAAAAGTCGTTTTGCATATCATCTTCACGGGTCCACTGCACCTGGACCGGACCTTGGGCTGCCGCCGAAATTAATGCCGCCTCTACACCATTATCCGTCATTAATTTTCTACCAAAACCGCCTCCCTGGCGTGGAGAATTAATAGTAATATTTTTTTCCGGGATACTCAATTCCTTCGCCACATCTGTCTTAACCTGAGCCGGTACCTGCGTGGGGCCATACAATTCTGCCTTTCCATTTCGCACGTCCGCGAAAAAGTTAAGCGGTTCCATCTGGCCGTGCGAAAGTGTCGGCATTTCGTAGGTTACATCCAGTATTTTATCGGCATTTTGTTTGATTGCGTTGACATCTCCATCATCCCTTGCTGCAGATGGAGCACCCGTTTCAAGCAGTTGCTTAAAAGAAGAGAAGTGTTCTGCGGAATTTTCCAATTTCCCGGTAGTTTCCCATTGTATTACCAATGCGTCACGTCCTTTCTTTGCTGCCCAGGTTGATGTAGCCAGTACTGCTACTGCATTTTTTATCTTGACAACTTTTTTTACTCCATTTACTTTTAACGCAGCGGTGTCATCAAATGAACCTAAAGTTTTTCCGTATGCAGGGGCTCGTGCAACTATGGCAAACAACATTCCTTCCCGTCGTGTGTCTATGCCATATAGTGGTTGTCCTGTTGCTATTTTATGCGCATCAACATCGTTGATACGTGTGCCGATATACATAAAGTCTTTCGGGTCTTTTAATGTTGGTTTTTTAGGTACTTCAAGCGTTGCCGCTTTTGTAGCCAACGCTCCATAGCCAAGCTTTTTGCCACTGGATTTGTGCAGCACCTCTCCATTTTCAGCTATGCATTCCTCAACTGGTACCTTCCAGGTTTGTGCTGCCGCCGCAATGAGCATTTCCCGTGCTGTTGCACCGGCAACTCTCAGG
>JBKJNG010000022.1:0-4622 GCA_046596065.1 Phnomibacter sp.
TACGGTTATTTCAGCAACATTAGGGAATATCCCTGTTACCGGCAGCCTTACAATAAATTCTTTAGGAAATTATGTTGCTGCACCAACACCAACGGTAGATCCTTCAAATGTTATCTCCCTTTTTAGTGATGCATACAGCAATGTTCCTGTAGATTTTTACAACGGTTATTGGGCGCCTTTTCAAACCACGCTGTCTGCTGATTTTGATGCGAATGGCGATCATGTACTCAATTATTCCAACTTCAATTTTGTTGGAATTCAGTTTAGTTCCCCAACCATTAATGGTTCTTCGGTATCATCATTGCACGCAGACATTTATTTACCCAATGCCCTTACGCCGGGAGCCACACTCCAAATACAGGTTGTAGATTTTGGCGCTAATGGTGTTTTTGGCGGAGGTGATGATGTAACAGGTAAAACTACGATTGCAGCCCCTGTTTTAAAGGGGCAAAGCTGGGTTGGTTTAAATATTCCATTAAGCAGTTTTACCGGGTTGACAACCAAAAGTCATTTGGCCCAGATAATTTTTGTTGGAAACAATGTGAGCAGCTTTTACGCAGATAATATTTTCTTCTTTTCTAACGCAACTACTCCTTCTACAGCGGCACCAACTCCATCCTATTCCGCTGCCGATGTAATTTCTATATTCAGTAATGCATATACCAATGTTGCCGGAACCGATCTTAATCCAAATTGGGGGCAGACAACTGTGGTAACGCAAACACCCGTTGCCGGAGACAATACTTTGGTTTATACGGGATTGAATTACCAGGGCCTTGTATTTGGAAGTAATCAGGATGTTAGTGCTATGGGATTTTTGCACCTAGATTATTTTACCGGTAATTCTACCAGCCTGAAAGTGTATATAATTAGCCCCGGGCCGGTTGAAACACCATATACTCTTCCGGTTCCCACAATAGGGTGGAACAGCGTTGACATTCCCTTATCCGCATTTTCCCCGGTAGCGCTAAACAACGTTATACAAATGAAATTTGATGGCAATGGCAATATTTATTTAGACAATATTTTGTTCCACAAATAAGCACGTTAACGCATGCGGATTCAAAAATTTAAATAAAAAAAAATAAGACTATGAACTATTTAAATAAAAAATGGCAGAGTAATTTTTTTATCATGGGAATCTTATGTTCCATGCTTATACTGCCGTTTTACAGTTGTAAAAAAAATGCCATTCAAACGTTACCAAACAGAAGCTGGGATCTGGTTTGGAGTGATGATTTTGATGGTGCATCAGGAGCATCACCGGATGCATCAAAATGGGCCTTTGATATTGGCCGGGGGGCAAATGGCTGGGGAAACAGTGAGTTACAATACTACACAGACCGCCCTTCTAATGCTGCACTGGATGGCAATGGAAACCTTGCAATTACCGCAAAACAAGAGTCTTTTGGTGGCGCACCATTTACGTCTGCAAGAATAAACACCAAAGGTAAATTTTCTCAAGCTTATGGAAGATTTGAAGCCAGGGTAAAAACACCTTATGGCCCTGGATTGTGGCCGGCGTTCTGGATGCTCGGTGCAAATATTGACGCAACGCCCTGGCCGCAATGTGGCGAAATTGATATTATGGAACAACGGGGGCAGGAACCATTCATTAATCACGGAAGTGTTCACGGCCCCGGTTATTCTGGAGGGGGTGCGATAACCAAAGCTTATGGCCTTACTGACGGAAGATTTGATACCGATTTCCATATATATGCTATAGAATGGGGCGAAGGTTATATTGATTACTTTGTTGACAATTTTCTTTACCAGCGAATAACGCCTAATAATGTTACCGGAACCTGGGTGTATGATCATCCATTCTTTATCATACTAAATGTAGCTGTTGGTGGGAATTTTGTTGGCTTCCCTACATCAGGCACAGCTTTTCCGCAATCCATGTACGTTGATTATATAAAAGTGTATAAGCAGAAATAAGTTTTTATTGCACAAAAAGTCAATCATTATTCTAATGCCTGCAAAGGCGTATTAAATAATGAAATGGAAAGTATTTGGCTAATCATTCCTTTAAGAACGGAGGGGCAAGCCAGACGATTTTAATAATTGTATTTAATCAACAATACCATTTAAAAATGAATGCCGCAGTAAAGGAGTTGGTTGCAGAAGCAAAAATCAATTTGAGCGCTATTGAAATTGACGGAGAAGTTTTTTACAAAATTTCCAACGTGGATGAAATGCGCCCCTTTTTTATGAGCATTGTTAGTGATTCAAACCACTGGATGTTTATCGCCAGCAATGGCGGCATTAGCGCAGGCCGCAAAAATCCTGACTATGCATTGTTTCCTTATTACACCGATGATAAGATAACTGAATCAGCAGAAATAACGGGTAGTAAAACAATTATTCAAATTCATAAAAACGGAAACCTTTGTACCTGGGAACCTTTCTCTGAACGCAGTGCTGGCTTGTATAAATGCATCCGCAATTTGTATAAAAACCGTTATGGTAATTCTGTTTTATTTGAAGAAATTAACAGTGACTTAGGCATCAGCTTTCAATACCAATGGTGCTCAAGTAATGATTATGGATTTGTGAGAAAGTGTAAGCTGTTGAATATTTCTTCAGATGAATCAGCCATTACAATACTGGATGGTTTGCAAAACATATTGCCTTATGGTGTGGGCAGCGATATGCAAAAAAATGTAAGCAACCTTGCTGATGCATACAAACGCTCTGAATTGATTCCACAACCGGGCCTGGGCATTTTTGCATTGAGCGCCATCGTAGTTGATAAAGCAGAACCCAGTGAAGCTTTAAAAGCAAATGTTGTATGGCAGTTGGGATTGCAGAATCCAATGTATTTACTTTCTTCCTTGCAACTGAAAAATTTCAGGACCAACGGTGTAGTGCAACAGGAGGAAGATGTTAAAGGAGAAAAAGGCGCCTACTTTGTGGGTAGTGAAATTATACTTCGGCCCGGTGAAGAAAAGGAATGGATGATTGTAGCTAATGTCAATCAAAATCATTCATCTATTGTTCAACTCTCAGAAAGGATAAAGAAGGATGAAGATTTATACAAAAAAGTACAGGCTGATATAAAATTGGGTACAGAAAATTTAATAAAGCTGATAGCTGCATCAGACGGATTGCAATCAACAGCCGATGGATTGAAGGATACAAGACATTATTCCAATGTGCTTTTCAATATCATGCGGGGAGGGATTTTCGATGACAACTATCATATAGAAAAATGGGATTTCATTAAATATATTCAAAAAGCCAATCAGCAGGTTTTTAAAGAAACAAAGCCCCACCTGGAACAGTTGCCTCCAATTTTTTCTGTTGCTGAATTGTATAAAGCCGTTGAACATTCAAATAACATCAACTTTCTCCGGCTGGCTACAGAATACCTGCCATTAAAATTCAGCCGCAGGCATGGTGACCCAAGCAGGCCCTGGAACCAGTTTTCCATCAATACAAGGAGTGAAGTTGATGGCTCTAAAATTTTAGATTACCAGGGAAACTGGCGTGATATTTTTCAAAACTGGGAAGCGCTTGCACATTCCTATCCCGAGTTTATGGAAGGCATGATTTTTAAATTTCTAAACGCTTCCACTTTTGATGGCTATAATCCTTATCGTGTTACAAAAGATGGTTTCGACTGGGAAACGATAGAGCCTGACAATCCCTGGTCGTACATTGGTTACTGGGGAGATCATCAAATTATTTACCTGCTTAAGTTTTTGGAATTTTCAGAAAACCACAGGCCTGGCCATATTCAAAAGCTGCTCAATAAAAATGGTTTTGTATATGCCAATGTTCCTTATACAATAAAGTCTTACCAGGATATTCTCCTTAATCCCAAAGACACAATAGAATTTGACCACAAAAATGACCGCTCCATTCATGAGCGAATCAAAAGTATAGGAGCCGATGGTGCCCTGCTTACGACTGCACAGAATGAGATTTATCATGTGAGTTTCTGCGAAAAAATTTTAGCAACTGTTTTGGCCAAGCTATCCAATTTGGTACCTGATGGTGGTATCTGGATGAACACTCAAAGACCTGAATGGAACGATGCCAATAATGCTTTGGTGGGCAACGGTCTTTCTATGGTTACATTGTATTACCTCCGGCGGTTTCTACAATTTTTTGAACCTGTATTTGAAAAAGACGGCGCAGCGGAACTAGCTATTTCCACTGAATTGATTGTATGTTTTGAAAAAATTGCAGCAACTTTTGAGCAGCATAAACAATTTCTAAACGGGCAGATAGATGATACAGCAAGAAAACAAATAACCGATGCCCTTGGTATAGCCGGTAGCGACTACAGAAACCTTATCTATGCAGATAAGTTTAGTGGCAAAAAAGATACGGTTACTGCAGGACAGGTGTTGTCCTTTATAAAAACAGCAAAACAGTTTTTGGAACATGCCATCGTTGTTAATAAAAGACAAGATGACTTATACCACGCATATAATTTAATTTCTTATGATGACCATACTGTGCAAGTTGCTCATTTAAGCGAAATGCTGGAAGGACAAGTAGGTGTACTTAGTTCGTTTTCTCTTTCTGCTGAAGAGAGCTTGAAATTATTGGATGCATTAAAAAGCAGTTCACTCTACCGGCAAGACCAGTATAGTTATATTCTTTATCCC
>JBKJNG010000028.1:0-4055 GCA_046596065.1 Phnomibacter sp.
GTTGAATCTGAAGACCGTTGTTATGGATGGAAACCTAAAAGCCAATGGTGCTGATATTGCCGTTAAGATAACAGGGGCGCACAATAAAGGCACCCGGCAGGATATAACTTTTTCCGGCATGAGCGGCTATGAGATCTATACACCTACCGAAGGCTGGGCATTTATGCCGTTCCAGGGTCAAACAAAACCGGAAGCTAAAACCGCTGATGAAGTAAAAAGAATGCTGGATGATCTTGATCTGCAGGGCAACTTAATTGACTACAAAGCGAAAGGCCACACCATTGAATACCTTGGTAAAGAAGATGTGGAAGGCACAGATTGCTACAAACTAAAAGTTACACGTAAAAACAGCGGCGATCAAACCTATTTTATTGATCCGGCTTCTTATATGATCGTGAGGATTGTTTCAAAAACACAAGCCGCAGGCCAGGAAATGGAAATAACCGTTGATCTTTCAGATTACCGGGATGTAGATGGGTTAAAAATGCCTTTCGGCATAGCCCAGCAATTTGGCAATGTTGTTATTACCGACATTAAGATAAATGTTCCGGTAGATGATGCCTTGTTCAAACCAGCTAAATAATCTTCGTCAAAAAATAATAAGAACCCGGCTTACTACCGGGTTTTTCAATATATACCTTATGAATAAAAATCTAAGATTTCTGTCTCTGCTAAGCCTTACCATCGGCGCCGTTCACGGTCAGCAGCTAAGCAGTTCCACTTTTGGTATGATGGAAGCCCGCTGGCTGGGACCCGGCACCATGAGCGGTCGTATTACAGATATTGAAGGCCAAAACAATGAGCCGAAAACAATCTACGTTGGCACGGCTGGTGCTGGCGTTTGGAAAACAACCAATGCAGGCGCATCCTTCAAACCCATTTTCGATAAGTATTGCCAAAGCATTGGTGACCTCGCCATCGACCAGCAAAATCCTAAAGTGCTGTACGTGGGCACGGGCGAAAGCAATATGCGTAATTCTGTTTCAATTGGCGATGGCTTGTATAAAAGCAGCGATGGCGGCGATAACTGGACCAAAATTGGATTGGACAGTACCGAGCATATTGCAAAAATTGCCATCGACCCCAAAAACAGCGATATAATTTTTGTAGCTGCACCCGGCCCGCTTTGGAGCGATAGTAAAAACCGGGGTTTGTACAAAAGTGAAGATGCAGGCAAAACATGGAAACAGGTGTTGTTTGTAAGCGATAAAGCCGGTGCGGCAGATGTAATGATCGATCCGTCAAACCCAAATACGGTTTATGCCAGCACCTGGGAGTTCAGGCGCAAACCCTTTTCTTTTAACAGCGGTGGCCCCGGCAGCGGTATTTGGAAAAGTGTGGATGGCGGCAAAAACTGGCGCCGGATCCAAAGCGGCTTTCCGCAGGGTACTATGGGCCGTGCAGCACTTGCCATGGCGCCTTCTGCTCCAAATAATATGATAGCGATAGCGGAATTAGCGGATGATAAAACCGGCTTATACATAACCAGCGATGGCGGGGAAACCTGGAAAACACAAAGTGCTACCATGAACGTGGTGAGCCGCCCATTTTATTTTGCCTGCGTGGTTATTGATCCGAAAGATCCGAAACGTGTTTATCGCCCGGGCTTCATGTTTTCCTACAGTAGTGACGGTGGCTACAGTTTTTTTGATGCCAGCAGCGAAGGCGGCTGGGTGCACAGCGATCATCATGCATTATGGATTAACCCGGTAAATACCAGCGAGCTTTGGTTGGGTACAGATGGCGGTGTGTATGTAAGTCTTGATAGAGGAGCAAGCTGGACTTTTAAAGGGAATTTGCCGGTTGGCCAGTTTTACCATGTTGCGGTTGATAAAGGCGATCCCTACCGCATGTATGGCGGCCTGCAGGATAACGGCAGTTGGGTGGCGCCAAGTGCGGCATCGGGCGGTTTAACCAATGCACAATGGAAAGCTATTTATGGAGGCGACGGCTTTTGGGTGGTGCCTGATGGAACCGATCCCAATATTTGCTATGCAGAATACCAGGGTGGAAATATGGGCAGGGTAAATCTTACCAATGGCAAGCAAGTGGCGATTCAACCGCAGAAAGGACCCGGCGACGAAAAATTACGCTGGAACTGGAACACACCCATTCATGTTGGCCCGGTTTCGAAAGCATTGTATACCGGTGCGCAGTATATTTTTAAAAGCTACGATAAAGGCCGTAACTGGGTAAAAATTTCACCCGATCTAACAACCAACGATAAAGCCAAACAAAAGCAGGAGGCAAGTGGTGGATTAAGCGCCGATAACACGTCTGCTGAGAACCATTGCACCATTTTCAATATTTCTGAAAGCCCGCTTGACAGCAATATTATTTGGGCAGGAACCGATGATGGCAACCTGCAGGTTACTACAAACGGCGGTAAAACATGGACTAATACCGCTGTAAATTACAAGGCAGCGGGCATTCCTGCTCAAACTTGGGTAAGCAGTATTGAGCCAAGCCTGTTTGATAAGAATATTGTGTACGCCACTTTCGATAACCACATGTATGGTGATATTACAACCTATGTTGCCAAAAGTACTGATCTTGGAAAAACCTGGACGCAGCTTAAAGGCGGTGATGCCTTTACCGGCTTTGCGCATAAAATAAAAGAAGACCTGGTAAATAAGGACCTCTTGTTTTTAGGAACAGAAATGGGTTTATACGGAACCTTGAATGGCGGTAAGGAATGGTTTCGCATGAAGAACAATATTCCCTGGTATGCGCTTGTAAGAGATATTACCATTCAGCCCAATACCAACGACCTGGTTATTGCAACGCATGGCCGCGGTATTTTAGTGGTAGATGATATTAGCGCCATGCGCAGCATGACTCCCGAAATTGCTTCGAAAGATGTGGTGCTTTTTGAAAACAAGCCACTGATTTTACAGGATACCAGGTTTGGTGATGGCGGTTTTCCAAGCACCGGTGGTTGGGTTGGCCCAAATCCGCCGAGTATACCGCCCTTGGAATATTACCTGAAAGACAGGGTAATGAGTGGCGACGCAAAAATTGATATCCTGGATAAGGATGGAAAACTGGTGCAAAGCATTCCGGCAACTAAACGCAAAGGCATTAACAAAGTAACCTGGAACCTGCGCACTAAACCACCTAAAATAGCCGAAGGCAGTAAAAAGGTTGATGCGGCAAGCTTTGCAGCGCCAATGGTTTTGCCTGGTGATTACATTGTAAAACTCACGGTAAATGGTAAAGAATACACGCAGCCATTAAAAGTAGTGCACGATGAAAAAGGAGAGTTGACTGAAGCAGAAAGAAAGACGCAATATGATGCAGCTATGAAGCTTTACAACATGAACGAAGAATTGGCGGCACTGGTTGATACAATTACCAAAACGCAGAAGTTGCTCACTGATAATAAATACAAATTACAGAGTGAAAAAAGCAAAAAGCTAGTTGATGATTACAATAAGAAGCTGGAAGAATTGCGGGCAACACTAATGTCCACAACACAGACAAGTATTTTTGTAGATGAAAAACGTTTAAAAGAAGAGATGAATGAATTGTATACTTCGCTTGTGTATAGTGAAGCCGCACCGAGCAACATGCAATTACAAAGCATCGACCAGTTTAAGCAGGACATAAAAACATCTGAAACAAAAGGGAAAACCATTATGCAGCAATACAATAAAGCAGTGATGGATGCCTTTAAAAAAGAAAATATTGATACCAGTATAAAGAAAGGTTCAGTTAGCAATGCCGGTGCTGGTGGCGGTTAAAATTCAGCGCAATTGATTTTTATAAAAGGACTGCAATAACGGGCAGTCCTTTTTATTTTGGCAGAATGTTTTAAACGGTCACATTGCTTTACCTGGATTAGTGTTTGTTTAGGTATTATCTTAAATTAGCAGAGTCATCTTGCCACAAACTTTGTTTGTGTTCCTGTATTATCTAAATACTAATTACTAACATCTAACTACTTTTTTTATGCGTGCACTTGTTTTAATTGTTGCCTGCTTTTTTGTCTTTAATAGTAACGGCCAAACAGCAGATTCAACCAAGGCTAAAACGCCTAAATACGAAATGAAACA
>JBKJNG010000044.1:0-2726 GCA_046596065.1 Phnomibacter sp.
CAATTATCAAATTTTTGACCTTCAACCTCTAATTCAGCATTTACTATATCCATGGTTCATATTTAAATAAACGGAAAAAATCCCGGCGATTTAATTGGCAATTAACGCCTATAAAAAGTATGCTTAGCAAGGGAATGAACATAGCATACCCCAGCTAAGCAATTAAAAAAATTAACTCCGTTCAACCAGGTGAATGGTTGGGCAATTATTGGTTATTTTTTAACCGGCCAATCATTAACTAATTCCATATTGCCGATTTTAATGGTTTCTGCCGATACCGAGAATTGGATCTGCATCGAATCTCCACCTCCAGTACTAAATGCCTCACTATAGGCTACAATAAATGAATGTTCAAAAGTTAATACTTTCAAAGTTCCATCGGCATCAACCTTTGTCCAGGTAACTGTCCCATCGACCGGCTTGTGCTGGTTGTTAATCATTGCTTCAATAATTGAAGTGTCGTCTGTCGATTCAACAGAGAAATCAATTCTGCCACCATAAACAATGGAAGCTGGTCTTCCTTTTACATCTACATCCCTGTAAAATGAATAGGAGCAGGTGATAACATCGAACTCGCTATTTCCCAATTTGAGTGTTGCCTTAAATGACATAAAAATTATTTTTTTATTTGAATAATGCTACAAAATAGTTGTTTTTTTTAATTTCTCTACTATTAAAAAAAAATATATCCAAAGGATTACATTTAAAGAACAAGTCTTGTTTTTTAACCAGTTACTGTAGTGCAAACACTTGCTTTAAATTCAAGTTTTTAAATGCTCCGGAATTGTAAAACAAGGCCTTATATATGATTATAAAATTAACAGAAAGCAGACTAATAATAATGATTTAAAATATATAAGGACACTACTAAAGTCCCATTAATATCCCAAAACGAGTATTACTTTTTCAACTTTACCCAACCCGCATATTTTTTTCACGAGTTAGTAAACATCATCAGTATAAGAAAGTTTGAGCACTACAGGTTCATCCGCTTTCAATTCATTTAAAGCAATGCCTTTTTTAAAATTTTGATCGAACAACTGTAACGAATGCCCGTAGGGCAATTCAACATATACCCTTCCTTCCAAAATCCAGCCGCTTCCGATAAATTCATTACCCTGCCGCCTGAAAAATCCCGGAAATTCAAGGTCTTCCTGTAGCTTAATGTGAACAAGATCCCCATCTTTAAACTTTTTATACTTACCAGTTATATTGGCAACGTAAGATTTTATTACAGGAGTTTTTATAACCGGGGCAGGTTCTGCTTTGTTTACAAAAGTTGCAAGGGTTTCCGCAGCGCTGCTATCCAAAATAACTACTTCAGGTGGTGGTGCAACCGTTTGCTGATTAATTATATTTTTTGGTTGCGGCTTTTTGGTGGTTAAGATATTGTAACCAAAGTTTTTCATATAAACTTCGGGGTACTCCCACAATTCTTTAATGGCAATTATCTTGTATACATACAGGGCGGTTTCAGCATTAAGATTCATAGTAAAATAATTATCACCCTGGTTGGTGACCGCTTTACTCATATTACCAATGCCAAAATTATATGCTGCAGCAGCCAATACCCATGAGGCTTTTTTATGGCGCTTCAGCATATACTGGTAATAATCTTTAAGTACCCTGCACGCGGCCTTTGTAGATTTTTCAATATCATCTCTTTCGTCTACCGTGGCATCGACCCTTAGGCCAAGTCCTTTAGCGGTTTCGGGCATAAGTTGCCAAAAACCCCTGGCACCAACGCCGGATGAAACAAGGCGAAACCCACTTTCAACAATTGGTAAATATTTAAAATCTTCGGGAATGCCATTTTGCTGAAGCTGGTACGTTACGTAATTAAAATACATAGCAGCAGACGCCCGAAGCGACGGCAAGTTTACGTAGTTGACTTGCGACTTAATAACACTCATGAGCTTATTAGCCACAAAATCATTATCAACAGGAATGTACTCACCACAAAAAATAATTGGATGTGAGTTTTTATCGCTGCTTTCAAATGGCGAATAGCTCACGAGTGAGAGTAATCCAATAGACAAAATACTCCTTACCAAACGATTCATCTGCAAGCAATTAATTTACTAACGTTCGTATTCACTAGTATAAACTTCAGCCGGAATACCAATCTCAAGCACCGTTGTCTTCAACCTGTCGTCTAAAACAAAACGGAAGCTTTCATCTTTGGCCAACGTAGCAGCCCTTGTTGCATATACTACTGTAAACTCCTTACCTGGCAATACGTATGGATAACTGGTGATATAACTGCCATAATAATCGGATGTTGTACCGTCTTTTCTATGCCATGTCAATAACATTTTTCCAGCCAGGTATTCTTTTGTTCCGAAGTTTTGAATTCGAAATTTAAAATAAGCATTTGAACCTTCGAAGCTGATGCCCTGGAGTGTTAACACAACATTGTTTGCAGAGTCAGAAATATCGAGGCGTGCGGGTTCTCCCATCACCCTATTTGAGATGTTGAAATTTTCAAGGGTATCCTCAACAAAAAACGCATCTGCAGTAAGCTTTTGACCGTAAGGCGGTTCCCGGAAATTGATTGTATTATACCTTTTAAACAGTTCTGCCTGTGAATAAGGCAAAGCATCTTTTTGCAGTTCTGTTTTTTTGGCAGCCGGGGCTGGAGCAATAGTTGTTGCTGTTCCTGAAACTGCCGGATTTGAGATTGGCTTTTTAGCTTCATTTTCGATAAGCAATGCCTTTTCAATCTC
>JBKJNG010000241.1:0-2717 GCA_046596065.1 Phnomibacter sp.
TTATTTATAAATTTAGCTGCCGTTACGGGCTGATGATTTTTAAAATAGCGCCAAATTGCAAAACTTTACTGCAATACGTCACTTTATTTAGATGCCATCTACTAGCTGAATTAAAAATATATTAACGTTTAAACATGTTGCGGAAAAGAAATAAAGAAATATTAATTTACACATTAAATTAAAAAAAATGACAACAAAAGAAGTAGCTCAAAAATTGGTTGAACTTTGTCGGCAGGGAAAAATTGACGAAGTACAAGAGACCCTATTTTCTAATGATGCTCAGAGTATTGAAGCCAATGAGATGATGGGGCCTAAAGTTGTAACTGGCCTGGATGCCCTTAAGGCAAAAGCAAAAGCTTTTCAAGCTGGGGTAGAAGAGTTTCACGGCGCTGTAATTTGCGATCCTATTGTTGGAGGAAATAGCTTTGCTATTACCTGGGCAATGGATGCAACTTTTAAAGGACGTGGAAGAATGACAATTGAAGAAGTATGTGTTTATCAGGTTAAAGATGGTAAAATTACTTTGGAACAATTCTTCTATTAAATTGTGGCTAACTAAAAGATGAAACGCTATAAAGATTAACCTGTTCTTTATGGCGTTTTACTTTTTAACTGGAAGAAAAAAGCGAACGCACAATACAAGGGATGCAAAAGATGGGGGGCGGCGTAACAATCGGCTGCAAATCATTTTTCAATTTCAGTCCGGGCGTGACTAACAAGTTTCAATTGTAGTTTTTAACTTCAACAAAGCAACTGCAATTATCAGCGGTTACGAGCTGACTATTATCTAATTCCCAACCATCGGCAATACCTGCTCGTCAGACTGTGAATAAACTATAAAACACATGAAAATCATTCTGTAGATTTTCTTTGACGGCATGTTTCAGGTTATTCAAGCTGCCTTGAAAATTGCATTATCTAATTAGCTTGAAAAATAAAGGACGATTGTTGCAATGGGAAATGCCGAAGATAAGAAGAGCTTTAAAAAAACTCCGTATGATTCGCAAAAAAGATGAACTATGGAATTTACCCAGGTTCGGGGCCTTCCCTGGCATAACTATTCGACTCAATGCTGCCACAAGGCTTCAAAGGCAAATCGGAAATTGAAACAGCAAGCCGTTTTATTCCATTCCTTTTGAATAAGGTTCATACCGTTCTGCCGACTGTAGGGCCTGTAGCAAAAGCAGTCCCGTTAGCTGAAAAAAGCAATTAGCAAGGAATTTGCCGGCATGCCTGGAAAAGATTATCAGTTATTTGTATTTCGGTTCTTCAAACAGTATTCAATTTCCTAAAGATCAGGATTACATAATTTTGCGTCATGCACCTCTACATAAAAAATATGGTATGCAACCGTTGCATACTGGTAGTACAACAGGAACTTGCTAAGTTGAATATTGAAAGTAACAGGGTCTCGCTTGGTGAAATTGAAACAACAGGCAATGATTTACCAAAAGAAAAATTACAACAGTTGGCTAAACATTTAGTACTTCTTGGTTTTGAGCTACTCGATAATTCCAGGCAACAGCTAATAGAAAAAATCAAAAACATAATTATTAAGCAAGTCCATCATAGCCAGGAAGAAAACCACCACAACTATTCAGAAATATTATCTAAATCCCTACATAAAGATTACTCTTACCTAAGTAGTCTTTTTTCTGAAGTGGAAGGAATAACCATTGAGAAGTATATCATCAACCAGAAGATTGAAAAAGTAAAGGAGTTTATCATATACGACCAATTATCATTAAGCGAAATTGCTTATCAATTGGGTTATAGCAGCGTGGCACATCTTTCCAACCAGTTTAAAAAAGTAACCGGCTTAACGCCCGGTCATTTTAAGCAGGCAGGTCGCAATAAACGCAAACCATTAGACGAAGTATGAGTAACATGCCTCTGTAACGCAACTATATTAATCCAAAAATCTTGCAAATCTTATCCTTAATTGTATAATAGTGTCTGCTTGGCACTGTGGTAGTTTTGCTATAACTAAATAAAAAAGGTTATGGCAAGCGAAAACACCAACACAATAAATCTTCCTTTGGAAGGGATGAATAGTGAACATTGCGCCCTGATTATCGATAAAGGGTTAAGTAAAGTACAGGGCATAAATACCTATAAAGTCGAGCTGAATAATAACAGGGCAGTAATCAATACAGATGATAGTGTAGAAGTTTTGAGAAAAGCTGTAGCTGCCGTTAGAGATGTAGGCTATGATGTAACAACGGTAAAGAAAGTATTTCCGGTACTTAATATGACTTGTGCATCTTGTGCAGTCAGTTCAGAAAGCATGTTAAAGAGCCAGCAGGGTGTAGTTAGTGTTGCTGTTAATTATGCAAATGCAACAGCACAGGTAGAATACATTCCAACTGTTACCGATGCACACAGCCTCAAAGCTTCCTTACAGGCAATTGGTTATGATTTAATGATTGATGAAAGTGAAGAAGCAAAGGACCAGTTAGCCGAATTGCAAAAGGGAAAAATTGATATACTTAGAAAGAAAACAATTGCTTCATTAGCCCTCGCTGTGCCAATGGGAATTATTGGAATGTTTTTTATGAATATTCCGTATGCTAATTACATCATGTGGGCATTGGCAACTCCGGTTGTCTTAATTTTTGGAAGACAATTTTTTATCAATGCATGGAAGCAAGCAAAACATCGTTCCGCGAACATGGACACATTGGTTGCGTTAAGCACGGGCGTAGCTTATTTGTTCA
>JBKJNG010000374.1:0-3053 GCA_046596065.1 Phnomibacter sp.
CGGGACATATGTGGATTGAAACCGTATTAACCAACGACTGGACTTTGCAGCATCAAAATTATGAAGGCGAACAAATAAGCAACCTGCTTGATAAAGGAATAATATCAACGAGTTAAACCTTTACAATTACCTCCAATAGTTCGCGAAAAAAAAACGCTATTGCATCTCTGCACTAGTGTTTTTTTTTACGAAAGCGACATTAGTAACAACAGGGGGAAATCATCAATAACGAAGATTTCGTAGTTTATTTTCTTCAAGCACAATAATAGTACTTCCCTGTATATCAATTAGCTTTTCACTCTTGAAATCAGATAATGTTCTTATAAGCGATTCAGTTGCTATACCTGCGGCCTGAGCAAGGCTTTCACGTGACAGGTTAATTGATTTTGCATCCGTATCGTTCTTCTTAAACTTTTCCACCACCTGCAAAATTTGATAAGCCACTTTTTTTCTTAAAGAATTATAGGCAAGATTCAGCAAACTTTCCTCTTTCTCCAGTACACTATGCGAAATCATTTTTATAAACTGGTTGGCAACCTGGAAGTCAGTTGAAATCAGTGAGATAAAATCGTCTTTTGGTATCAGCATTAATTGTGCATCTTCTAATATCTGTGCATTTTCTCTATAGCTTATTTCTTCCAAAATATAGGTATAACCAAAAAAATCACCGCTACTGAAAATGTTTGTAATTAATTCCTTGCCATCATCATTCGCTTTGTAAATTTTTACTTTGCCACTAACAACGTAATAAACTCCTTTAGGACGCTGACCTTCCGCATACAGAATTTGCTTTTTCTTATAATCAAACAACTCGCGTTCGTCGGAAGTAAGTTTTACATGACCCGTTTTTTGTACATCATCAATAAAACTATTTACACTGTTGAGTCCACTGGAAGAATGTTTTTTTATAGCCTCTGATTTTTTTAGCCTTACCTCAATTGCATTCAACAATTCAATTCCGTCAAATGGCTTCGTAAGATAATCGTCAGCGCCCATTTCCATACCTTTTCTTAGATCGGCTTTTTCCGATTTTGCAGTTAGAAAAATAAAAGGGATGCCATAGGTTTCGATATGCTTACTCAATAAATGCAATACACCGTAACCATCCAGCACAGGCATCATAATATCGCAAACAATTATATCGGGCACTTCGCGTAAAGCAATTTCAACGCCCTGCTTGCCATCTTCTGCGGTAAACACTTTGTAGTTAGACAGTTCCAAAATTTCGGCTATATTCTCTCTTACTTCGCTGTTATCTTCAATTACCAATATTTTTTTCATTAATTGCCTGGTTTATTTGCGGTATGTGAATAGTAAATTCTGATCCTTCGTTTATAGCACTTTTCATTTCGATACTGCCACTCATTAATTTAAGATACTTGGCAACAATATGCAACCCAAGACCCGTTCCCTTGATATTAATTGCATTTTTTGCACGGAAAAAACGTTCAAAAAGATGCTGCGTATCTTCTTCCGAAATGCCGATGCCCATATCCTTAACAGACAAAGAAAAATCATCTTCCGTTATTGAACAAAAAACTTCAATAACACCGTTGTCGACAGAGAACTTTATTGCATTGGAAAGCAGGTTGATCAAAATATTCTTCAACAGGTTCTTGTCTAACAGGACGTTTTTGATCCCCTCTGTAACGAAAATTATTTTTTGATATCTTTTAAGGTTCACATGCATCTCCTGTATAGTATTTTCGATGACCTTAAAACATTCTGCCGCCGTTAAATCAAACACATTACTTTGTATAAGGCCCTCTTCAAGTTTACCCAACGAGAGAAAATCATCAAGAATCAGTTTCATATCTCCAACTGCATTTTTTATGCGGTCTATATGCTTTGACCTTTTCTCAGGCGCATTTGTTTCATTGTATTGGTCTAATAAAAAAGCGGAGGATAATATGGTACTTAAAGGCGTTTTAAACTCATGTGACGCCATGGTTACAAACCTTGACTTTAATTCGCCCAGTTCCTTCTCTTTATTAAGCGACTCGCTTAATTCCACCTTTGACATTTCGAGTGCCGACAATGTTTCACGAAGCATTTTTGTACGGTCTTCTACCTTTTTCTCAAGACCGGCATTCAATTGTTTAACCTCGCTGGTAACACTTTCCAGTTCGGTCTTTTGGTTTAAAACCACCGCCTCCTGTTCTTTACGAACGGTAATATCAATTACGAATGCTATCACATATAGTTTCCCATTGATAGCATAATTGCTCAAACTTACTTCAACCGGAAAAACGGAACCATCTTTCTTTTTTGCGAATAAGTCTCTTCCATGCCCCATCTCTCTTGGCTGGGGGTTATTATAAAAACTGTGACGATAACCTTCATGCCGGGAATGATAGGCAGAAGGAATGAGTACTTCCACGGTTTGTCCGAGTATTTCTTCAAGCCCATATCCAAATTGATTTTGAGCCTGCCTATTAAAATTCACAATCCTTCCTCTCTCTTCGGTAACAACAATACCAATAGTGGCAAAATTAAACAGTGCCTCAAACTCCTGTTGCGTGCTTATTTCATTATGGTAGTTTTTTGCCTGCATCAACGCTGATTTTTTAATTAAGTTACTACGGTCTTATTTGGCGAATCTAAAATAATATCAGTTTACACATAGCGAGTAAAAATAGCTTTTAAAACAGTAAATAATAACAAGGCGGATAATTAAAACAAGAATCCCATTTTATTTACTGCCATAACCTTAGTAAATCTTTCGACTGTACTAAAATAACCTGCTCATCCTGCGGCATTAGAAAAGATGATAAGCAAACCCGTCAATTTTTGTGCTTATCCAAATGGGATATGGAACAGCCGTGCAATAAGTGATTTGAAAAAACAAGGGTATACAGCTGCATTTCAACAGGCAGCAAAACAAGATGTTAATGACCCGGCATTTACAATAAGAAGATTAATTGCAGATAGCCAATGGAGCGGACCACAATTAATACAGGCTATGGAAAAAGCCTTCAAATAGTTTTCGAATCCTGACGGCTGGCAAGATTATAACACTGGAATACAATCAAAAACGAATTGGCCCTAAATAT
>JBKJNG010000416.1:0-13682 GCA_046596065.1 Phnomibacter sp.
CCGCACTATTAATTCTTCCATGCTAAAAGGCTTGCGGATATAATCGTTACCTCCGGTTGAAAAACCTGCGAGCACGTCTTCGGTTTGTACTTTAGCTGTTAAAAAAAGAATGGGCACAGCAGCATTAACCGAACGAATTTCTTTTGCTACAGCAAATCCATCTTTATTTGGCATCATTACATCCAGCACGCAGATGTCGGGGTTAGTTTTTATATATAACGGCAACACTTTGGCGCCATCGGTTTCCATTACCACGGTAAAACCACGGGATTCAAGACTTTCTTTTACAATCTTCCCCAAAAACAATTCATCTTCTGCGTATAATATAGTTGACATAATACTTCGATTTGTTGATGTCGGATTTATTTAAAGTCAGGGGGAAAGAAAAGTTGGCAGGTTGATAAGTTGACAAGAAATATCAAAAGCAAAAAAGCCAAATGCGAGAATCCGAAAAGCCAATTTCGTTTTGCAAAGATAAATTTCAAGAACTCACTCACAACTGACCACTCACCAAAAAACCCTTGCAACTCACCATAACTACACTCCAGCACGATTCAGCACTACCGTAAATACCGTTCCACCTTCTTCACTGTTTTCTACCGTAATAGAGCCACTATGTTGTTGAATTACTTCCTGCACATAACTCAGCCCAAGGCCATACCCTTTAATGTTATGCGTGTTGCCATGTGGCACACGAAAAAACTTATCAAATATCTTGTTGCGATACGCTTCAGGAATGCCAATGCCATTATCACTGATACTGATAAAAAGTTTGCTCTCCTGCGTTTTTAATAACACTGCTATCTGTGGATTATCGGGGCTATACTTCAACGCATTATCCAGCAAATTATAAAACACACTTATCAAATGCATACGATCTCCACTGGTAAAGAAGTTAGTGCCGGAAGTTTTAAATTCAGCCTTTGCAGCCTCCTTTTCAAACTGCAGTTTCATGCTGTTTAATACTTCCTGCAATAGTAATTGCATATCCAGTTTTTCAAACTGCATGGTGACCTGCTGTTGTTCGAACAACGATAGTTTTAATACACGGTCAACCAGCAGGTTTAAACGTTGCAATTCGTTACTACTTATGTCAAGATATGCTTTTGTCTTTTCAGCATCGCTGATGGCATCAAAATTTTTAAGTGCTTCTATGGCTACGCTTACTGTTGCAATAGGTGTTTTTAATTCGTGTGAAATGTTGCTGATAAACTCGTTTTTTATATCGGCAAGCCGCTGCTGCTGCCGTAAGTTCTGATATAAAAAAATAAAAGCAACAGTAGTAACTACAATCATCATTACAGCAAAAAATAATTGCCATTGTATTTTTCTTAGCAGCAATAAATAAGGGTTGCCAAAATCAGCTTCAATCACTTCGCTCCTAAACGCTCTTTTACCGGCATTATTAATTTTCATTTCGCCACGGCCTGTCCTGTGTGATGCATTCCGCGGAACAATACGCAAACTGAAAGACCGGTTATAACCTGCTTCCATTACGGATTTTGAATAATTCTTTTTTACGGAATCAAGATTGACATCACCAAACATTGCCGGAAAATCAACTTTTATATTTGTTGAATTATCTACCGCATCATTTTGCCTTTCCTGCTCAATGCTAATCATCCCCGGCGACCCGGGAAATCGCAATGAATCATCACCTGTGAAATTGATAATAATATTTGTTTTGGCAGGCGAGCTATCCGTGGTTTTATCATTATTGCCTTTGAAACGCTGAAAACGAATAATACCGCTGTCATGATTTACTCCTGCAATACTGTCGTTCAATTTCAGCTGCGTAAAATGCTCAAATTGTTGTTGCATTACCGCTTCTCTCAACATCACAGATAGCTCACGTTTTAACCTGCGGTATTCATCAAACCATGCATTGCGCAACCAGTATCCCTGTAGTATTACCAGCAGCAAAATACTGATGGTCATCAGCAGGCTGGCAGTGCGTAATTTATTGTGTTGCTTCATGTACGGAGGTCAATATTTTCCAAATGTATTCAGCAATCATTTCATGTTCAGCAGCTATTAACTTTAATTAACCAATCATACATACCGGTTAACCATTAGCAGTTGGCGTTGCAGTTAGCTTTGAAAAAATTAAATACATGAAACACCCGTTGTGGATAGCCGCCATACTAATTACCAGTACTGCGTTTTCGCAGGTTAAAGAAGGCAAAGTGACTTACGAGCGTAAAATGAATATGTATAAAGATATGCCGCCGGAAGCCGAGCAACTTAAAGCCATGGTACCTGAATTTACCACCTCAAAAATGGAGCTACTTTTTAATAGTAGCCAATCGTTATTTCACCCCGTTGCCAATGAAGAAGAAGAAGACCATATGCCGCAGCCCGGGGGAGATGGTGGCCGCCGTATTATTCGTTTTGGGGGAATGGATGCGGAAACATTCAGGGATTACGAGAAAGAACAAATAGTGGAGGCAAGGGAATTAGGCCCTAAAAAATATATTATAGATGATACGCTAAAGCCACTTAAATGGAAAATGGAAGAAGATACCATGACGATTATGGGATATCTCTGTCACAAAGCAACCACATCGCAGGCCATGCGAATGGGGCGGCCAGGATTTATGCCCGGCACCGATACCAGTACCAATAAAACGCCGCCGCCACCGCAGCAACAGCCCGTGGTAGCATGGTATACTGAAGCGATAGAAAGCCAGGCCGGCCCTGATAATTTTTACGGCCTGCCGGGACTGATCTTAAAAACAGACCTGAATAATGGCACAATGGTTTACACGGCAACCAGTTTTGAAAAACTGGACAAAGACCTTGTGAAAGCACCTGCCAACGGTAAAAAAATTACACGGGAAGCATATAGGAAAATGATGCAGGAACAAATGGGCGGGCCGGGTGGGCCAGGAGGCGGACCAGTTATAAGAATTGTGCAATGATGGAAGTGAAACGAAAAATGTGAAATGTGAAGTCATACTTCACACGAAAAAAATCTCAATAGCAAAGACCTTAAAGGTTCTGAAAATCTTATGGGTCAAGTGTTAACGTAAATGAAAAAGTGAAAGGGTACCCTTTCACTTTTTCATTTATGCAATTTTACATTTGACGTTTCACGTATAACTTTTTATCACTTATTTGCTACTTGCAAACCTGCTCAATAAGCGCAGGATTTCGAGGTACAACCATACCAGTGTAACAATCAAACCAAAGGCACCGTACCACTCCATGTATTTAGGAGCGCCAGCCGCTGCACCCTTTTCAATCATATCAAAATCCATTAGCAGATTAAGTGCCGCTATACAAACAATGAAAAGCGATATACCAATACCTAATGGAGAACTATCGTGCATAAAAGGCAATTCAACACCAAACATGCGCAGCACCATTGTTATCAGGTAGAAAATGGCGATACCAGCAGTTGCGGTAAATACAATTGATTTAAACTTTTCGGTTACTTTAATAACCCTGAAATTATACAGAAGGAACATTGCCACGCCGGTACCAATGGTAAGGCCTACTGCGTTGGTTATAATATTTGGCATTTTATCGGCAAATGCATAACTAAACATAGCCGAAATAGCACCAAGAAATAAACCTTCCAGAATAGCGTAAGCCGGTGCCAGGTAGGGAGCCCATTCTTTTTTAAAAATGATAACCATTGCAACAATGAAACCGCCAATTGCGCCTACCAGCATTAAAGGCTGCATGTTTTGTCCTTTAGAAAATCCGCTCCAGGTATAAAAAGCGCCAGCCATTAAAAAAATCATCATCAGGCCAAGTTTGTTCATGGTGCCACGAACGGTCATCACCTGCGATGCATCTGTGATATTAATTTCCCGGAATACCTTTTCACCTAAAGCCGGGTTACTTGATTTAAAAATGTCCATGTTTATTAGATTTTATTTTTTACTTGTTCAGGTACAAATATATATGAGAAACTGAAGTTCAGTTTTCACTTTAACGATAATGAAAATGAATGTTTTTTGACAACGGCAGGAAACGAATTTGAGTGACACCCTTGTTTTATTCATTTGAAACTTACATGTCAAAAGCTATTTGCCTTCCGCCCGATTTACATTTCAATAATACGTTTCAATTCCTAATCAATAATTACACCTTTCTTAAAAAGCCAGCCTGAAACTGCCAAAAACTCCGAATCTTGCCACTTTGTTCTCTGGCAGAGGCCGTGGCCCAAGTCGCCAGATCAAGTCCAGGCGAAACACTTTAAATATATTGTCCACGCCGGTACCAAGCTCAGCATACACCTTTCCGTCCAGCGATTTAAACGGGTGATCGGGCACAAAGTTGAGGTCTTTGTTGGCCTGGCTAAGTCCGCCAACAAGGGTTTTTATATTCCAGAACTGCCGGAAACGCAGTTTGCGGGTTAGCGATGTGTACTTAAAAAGACCATTGCCAATATTGTGTTCCAGCGAAAAACCGGCATAACGGTCATTGATATATTCGAACCGGTTCATCAGGTTGAATGCGTACTTGTTATAGTAATAGATCTCGTTACCCGGTGCAACTTCCAGCAGCATGTATGGCAGTGTTCCAAAAACTTTGCCTGCATAAACGGCATAGTCAATATTGCCGTAGGGAGGTATTTTAATAAAGTCGTTTACCCGTACCGAAAGTTTGTGGTAATCGTAATTGCTTTTGAAAATCCCGCTCCATCCCTTGCTGTATTTTAATTCTATAATCGGGTAATCGCTGCCCAGGCTTGTACGAAAATAATTTCCTTCTAAAAACCTTTCGAGGTAAGCAAACCTAACGGCAACGGAAGTCTCGAAATTATTCAGCGGATCACCCTGACCTGCTTTAAAATTGCCTTTCAGCGGAAGGTTTAGCAAGGGTTCAAACACCTTATGCTGCCCGGTTAACTTCACAGAAAAACCATTAAGTGAACTGGTGAAATATTCCACTTGCTGCATTTCCACTTTCATAAACTTCATGGGAATACCTTTTTTCCGGATGGCCAGGCTGAATATATTATCAAGGCTTACTTCATCGTAATAATTTTGGCCATTGTCCATGTCTTTCAACACCGATAGATGCAGGTATTTCCGCGGGTTTTTGTCCAGGAAATAATACATTTCTGCCTTTCCTTTAAACTTGCGATCGCCAAAGCCATACGCCAGGTAGCCATGCAGGTACATATTTTTATTAAAGCCGGGTGTAGTACCCAAATCAAAACGGGCACGCAACCCTTCCCAGGTATTTGTACTTACCCAGTTAAACCAGGGGCCAATTTCATAATTGCCAATGGCTTTATAGCCCGTGGTAATAAACGAAATGGTGTTTGTGTATTTTTTAAAGATGGGCATTTGCTGCAGCGTATCCAGCATGTGGTAAATAGCCTGTTCGTTTTTGTTAAGTTCCTCGTGCCTGCCCGCCGACCAGAAAGTATCTGTTTTCTGCTCGGCATCGGGCATTACCACTACTTCCTCTGTTAGCTTGTTTTTGTCAATTTCCCTCCCTATAAAAGGCTTGTTTACACTTATGTTGCGGTAGGTGGAAGTTTTTCTTCCCTTCATACCAAACTTGTTTTTACCTGCAGGATAAACATCGGCAATAAATTTATCCTTCGATAAAAACCAAACAGAATCGTTGAGCAGTTTATAATCCTGGTAAATACTCAGGTTCTCAATAAAATTAACGGTTGAGTTGCCTGTAAGCCGAAGTTGAATCCGCTGAATGGCATAAGTGCTATCATGAACCCACGCATCGCCTTCGAACGTATTAAAGCCTTTGTGCTTGGCGCTAAAAACCCAATGGTAGTACGTTCTGCCATTCACTTTTTGGGTGTCGGGCACCGAATAATTGTAATATGCATCGCCGTTATCGCTTAACGGACTTATAAATTGTTTATCAAAAACCGGGATAAAATTGTCGTAAACATTCACATTCTGGTACATACCGCCCAGCAGTTTGGTCACACTCTCGTTGTTGATGCCGTTTGTCTTACTGGCTTTAATAACTTCTCTTGTTCGCCTGGGCGTTCGCTGAAAATAAAAATTCGACAAGGTTTCGGTAAGAAAAATTGGCAGGATCGGCGTACCCTCGCTGCTATCCACATTTTTTAAAACAAAATCAAAAGGCTTTAAAAGCTTAATGTCTTTCAGCCGTTCCTTATTTACCCGGTTAAGGTCCAGTTCTAGTTTATTATGCAATTCGTAGGCATAACTCGAATATCTTCTGCGGTCGTTTGCCGGTTTGTGCTTTACAACTTTTCGCCATAAAATAAGACCCCAGTTCGCCTTTGTTTTTATGGTTGCATTCTGACCTTCGGCCCTTTCAAGCATTATAATTACCGGCTTCTCATTATTAATTATCAGCTGGGCTTTTCGCTTATAGCCTACATAAGTAATAACGACTGAATCAGATTTTCCTTTGGGATACTCAAGATAAAAATAGCCGGCTGTGTCAGTTACGGTTCCGCGTTTAGCGCCATTTAATTCAACCGATGCAAATGGAATCGGCTCTTCGTTGTGAGCATCTTTCACAATGCCTTTTACAAATGCTACCTGCGCCCGGCCAGCATTTGCAAGTATTGTAAAAAACAACAATAAAATTGTCACCCGGTTCCATATCATACTTTTCGAAAATATAAGAAAATTTAAAAGCTTTTATTCTAAACCCTTCCTGATTGCTATAGTCTGACCAACAACCATGCCCAAAAATGTGTAATAATGTGCAAGCAATTACGTTTCTTTTCAAAGAAATGTCTTGCTATTATTCATTTTAGCAAACATCACCATTCGTTAATTATTTTTACCGTCAGAAAAAATCACATGAAACCAAGTTTTCCGATAAAGTACCTTTTTGCTGTTATCCTTTTGGCACCGTCTGTTTTGCTTGTTCAGGCGCAGGATGGCCGCCGAAAAAAGGCTATGCAGAAAGAAGATGCTGTCATCATGAAAAATCTTCAATCGCATATATACCTGCTTGCAAACGATAGCCTTGAAGGAAGGCGTGCTGGTACTGCAGGCGAAATGAAAGCGGTTAATTACCTGGTCTCTAAATACCAGCAGTTAGGTATTCCGGCCACTGCCAGCAAAAATTACATTCAGCCATTTGATATTGATGAAGGAAAACTGATGAGTCCAAATTCAAAACTTATTATCAATGACCTCACCCTAGAAAAAAACACTGAATTTTTTCCCCTGGTTTGGAGCGGAAAAGGGACTGTGAACGATATTTCATCTGTTGCGCTACAGGAACAGGGTTCGCCTTGGTGGTACGATATGAAAGATGCCATGGAAGCCAATGCCGGCAATCCACATTTTTTACCGGAACAATACCTGAAAGAATTGGCGAAAGATGCCGCGAAAAAAGGCGCTACAGTTTTACTTATTTACAATGCTGGCACCAGGCCCGATAGCATTGCTTTTAACCGTAAAGACAAATCGCCGGAGGTTGCTATTCCGGTTGTTTATCTTACCCAAAAGGCCATTGCAAAAACAAATATCAGTACCGAAAGTTCCCCGAATGTTGATGTTGTTGTTGATTTTATAGAAAAGAAAAGAATTGCGCATAATGTAGAGGCATTTATTGATAATGGCGCCCCGCAGACCGTGGTCATTGGCGCGCACCTCGATCACCTGGGTTATGGGGAAGATGAAAACAGCCGTTACACCGGCGGACCAGCTATTCATAATGGAGCCGACGACAACGCAAGTGGCACAGCGGCCGTACTTGAATTGGCCCGTATTTTGAAGGAAAAATTAGTTGGTGGCAAAAAGAAAAATACGCTTGAATACGATGCGCTCAAACAAAACAATTACCTGTTTATACATTTTAGTGGCGAAGAACTTGGCCTGTATGGCAGCAAATATTTTACCGATAACCCGGACATTGATTTGGCAACGATTAACTATATGCTGAACATGGATATGGTTGGCCGTTTAAACGATAGTAGCACGCTCACCGTTGGCGGCGTAGGCACTTCGCCTTTGTGGGGACAAGTACTGCCTGTTACCACTTCATCTTACCTGAATATAAAAATTGACAGCAGTGGTACCGGCCCAAGCGATCATACTTCTTTCTATCGAAAAAACATACCGGTGCTTTTCTTTTTTACCGGCCTGCATGCAGATTATCACAAGCCGGAAGATGATGCGGATAAAATCAACTATGCAGGCGAAACAAAGATCATCAACTACATACTGAACGTGGTGGAAAACGCCGGCACAAAAGGCAAACTAGCTTTTACCAAAACCAAAGAACAAACCATGACCGGCACCAGGTATAAAGTTTCGGTTGGCATTATGCCTGACTATACATTTAGTGGCGCGGGTGTTAGGGCCGATGGTGTAATTGATGGAAGACCGGCCCAAAAAGCGGGCATGCAAACTGGCGATATCATTATTCAGTTAGGCGAGTACCCGGTTACAGGCATGGAGAGTTATATGCAGGCACTTAACAAATTTGAAAAAGGCCAAAGCACTTCCATCATAGTTAAAAGAGGTAATGAAGAAAAAACTTTACCGCTAACTTTTTAGTTTGTTTAAAGCACGGCAATGAGTTTTTTTAAATGCAAATACAATTTTGGTAACCGGCTTAGGTAATACTAATCATCTTCGTTGTGTCACTCACTTGTACGCCGGAATAAAAATCGGCAAAGCGACTGGCCAACCAATCATCAAAATAAATTTCCTTGGCCAAACTAATCATTGATAACGAACTTATTGCCGAAGAATATTTTTCTGATGCCCGGCTACTGGGTATTCAATGCGCACTGGAACCACACCAGTTTATCTGGCATATTAACCGCCAGTTTTTATACGATTTCCGCTACCAGAGTGGCAGCGAAATTGTAGTAACAAAAAAAAGCCGCCCTTTTCGATATCCTATTTTCCAGTGCAAAGAACCACAGCAGGAACTACTGCATATTATTTACGCCAACCAGTACGATGGCGAGTATTTGTTATCAGAATTACGATATTTCGATTACCTGTGGCTGATAAAAGGCGAAATGAATGATGACTCATTACCGGGGTTAATTTTAAACGAATTGAAAGCCATCGGCCATGTGCAACTCGTAACGGAATTATCAAACGAAAAAATTATCAATAAAACGCAGCTGGTGCTTTAGTGAGTGGTGAGTACTTAGATAAGCTTTTGCGTATCCCCTTTTTACCTTTCCACCTTGTCACCTCGTCACCTTTCCGCCGCCAAACAAATCACAGATCACACATCCAACATCAAAAAATTACCCATCTTGCGCCCATGTGGTTTTTAATTCCTGCTGTATTACTTTTTCTATATGTCATCCTGTTGCTTTGGTACCGCATGGCGTGGATGGACTTGCGGGAAACGACCAACCTGCCTCCGCTTGGAAACGATTGCCGCACGAAAGTCTCTGTCGTAATTCCAGCCCGCAATGAAGCTGCCAATATTGCAAATTGCATCCAATCCGTATTGAATCAAACTTACCCTTTAGACCTGCTGGAAATATTTATTATGGATGATGCATCTGATGATGATACAGCAGCCATTGCAGCGAAACTTTCAATTGATCATCCACAGGTTAAAATACATACGCTTGAATTAACTGCCGAAAGTAAAGCGCATAAAAAACGGGCCGTTGAAAAAGGTATTCAATTATCAACCGGTGATCTAATAGTTGCAACGGATGCCGATTGCACACACGAACCGCGATGGATTGAAAGCCTTGTCCGCAGTTTTGAAAAAGACGGTAATATTTTTATTGCAGCGCCGGTTATTTACATTACCGAACCAACCGTTTTATCGGTCTTTCAAACGCTTGATTTTCTATCGCTGCAAGGCATTACCGGTGCATCTGTTCACAGGCGTTTTCATACCATGTGCAATGGCGCAAATATTGCTTACACCCGTTATGCTTTTTACGAAGTAAAAGGCTTCGAAGGCATTGATGCTTTACCAACCGGTGATGATATGTTGTTAATGCATAAGATCTATAAACGCCATCCAAAACACATCGTATGGTTAAAGAGTAAAGATGCATTGGTACAAACCGATGCAGCGCCAACCTGGAAGGTTTTTTTTCAACAACGTATCCGTTGGGCAAGTAAGGCAGCTTTCTTTGATGACAAAAGAATTTTTTATGTTTTGCTTTTAGTATACCTATTTAATGTAAGCCTGTTGTTAACTGGAATAGCAGCTTTCTTTTCCCTGACAGCTTTAAAAAGTTTCGGTTTGTTATTGCTTATAAAAACTGTAGCCGAATTATGGTTTCTAATACCAGTCGCTAAGTTTTTCAATAGAGAAAAATGGTTATGGGCCTTCCCGTTTATGCAACCGTTGCATATTGTTTACACTGTAATTGCAGGTTGGCTCGGTCGCTTTGGAAAATACGAATGGAAAGGAAGGGTGATTGGCAAATAAGTTTAGGATTACTGGAATTTAAAATACAAAAATTACATTACTTTTCTTAACCAAATACTACCAGGCCTGCTCTTCATAAAACCAGGAATTTTTTCCTGCAATTCATCCCTGTATTTTGTTTGAATGTAATCAGAGAAAAAAATAATTTCGAATGCTTTGTTATATAAAAGAAAACAATGCATCATGTACAATTCATTCCAGTTTAGCCTGTGTTCAAATAACCAATCCTGCGGATATTCAAATGGAAAAAAGATATCATGAACATGAATTAAAACACCTTTTTCAAGATTAGGAAATACTTCAGTAAAAATAAAGTTCACATCGCTTCCTGTTTTAGAAACATGAGAATTATCTATCAGCAGAATGTCATTTGCTTTAAGTTTTTTAAATACTTCTACAGAAGTGTCCTGTACAATTCCTTTCACGACTGTGCATTTATATTTATCTGTTCCACGAAGCAGTGCAAATAACCGGTCTTCGGGGTTAGGGTCAATAAAGGTGAGTTCCATTGAACCATTCAAAAACTGCTCATTTGTATCTAGTGTTAGTGCAGAAGAAAAACCGGAACCAACCTCAATTAAACGAGCCGGTTTAAAATGATTTAGGATAGCGAACAACACAATTCCATCTGTATAAGGAAACCAGCCATTATCAAAATGATACCTGTATTTTTCACCAACTTTTTCAGGAAATGGAATAATGGCGTTCCATTTTATGATCTCCTGTAAAAAAGAAACCTGGGCCGCTTCATTCAAATCAATCCCTTTCAGTTCCTTAGCAGCCCATACCGCATCCTTTCTTAACGCAAGCTCTTTTAAATTAACAACCGGGGAATAATAGTGGCCGGGCCTATGTTTTTCATTCATCCGGTATATGGCTGCATAACGCACGTAAGGTATTTTCTCCATTACCTTGTTCAATATATTTTCAAAACTCATTTTAAAAGCATTTAAGATTAGCAAGATATAAAAGAACTATTCATTGTGGGTTATCGAAAATATGCACCGCGTGATGCTAAATTTCATTTCTGTAAACAAATGATCCTAACCGAATAAAAGTTTTGCTGCATCTCATCTTTTCGAAATTCATTTGGTTTGTTTGTTAGATTTGGGAAATGAAACAAGACCTCCGGCTATCTACGCTAACACTCCCGCAGCAACTTCTATGAACCACTATCTATGAACGGTGAACAACGCAAACATAAAGTCATCTGCATCGGCGCTGTATTGGTAGATGAATTGTATCAATGTTTTGAACTGGTAATTGGAGGCAGTTCTAATCCTGCCAGCATTACAAAAACCGCAGGTGGTGTAATGCGCAATATTGTGCATCATTTGGTATTGCTTGAAACGCCAGTACAATTTGTAACTGTTGTTGGAAATGATGCCGATGGTGAATGGATAAAAAATGTTTGCACCGAAGCCGGCATTGATATGAGCACTGCGCATATCGCAAATTGTAATACCGGAAAATATGCAGCCATATTAAATCCTGATGGAAGTTTATATGCTGCGGCCGCAGTAAATCCCTGCGAAGTTTATTTGACTATTGAATTGTTACAACAGCAAATACAATTGCTGCTATCAGCCACAATTATTATTGCAGATACCAATTTGAGCACCGATGTATTAAGCTGGTTGATTACTTTTTGCATCGATAAAAATAGGATGCTGATCATCGAACCGGTATCAGTTAGCAAAGCAAAAAAACTTTCAGCCATTGATTTAAATAGTGTGTATATGATTACACCAAACGAAGATGAATTGTTATCATTAAACAACGAATCAATATCAACAAAAACTTCAATAAATACTTTATTAAATCGCGGTGTAAAAAACATTTGGTTACGAAGAGGAATGCACGGTTCTGTAATGCATTCACTGCATAAAAAAATAACGCTACCGGCACCAGCTGTAAAAGTAAAAGATAGCACAGGCGCAGGTGATGCGGCACTTGCTGCCTGGGCAGCCGCTTATTGCATGGGCATGAATGAAATGGAATGTTTAAAAGCGGGGCATGCAATGGCAGCAATCGTATTGCAAACCACTGGTGCTATTGCAACAAATACCAATAAACAAATCTTATTAAGAGCTATAAAAGAATTTTATCCTGATGAATACTGATCTTATAAAAATACATCCCGAAGTATTAGCTGCATTGCAACAAAACAAACCCGTGGTAGCATTAGAATCTACCATTATATCGCATGGTATGCCCTGGCCACGCAATGTTGAAACCGCTTTATTGGTTGAAAACACCGTTAGAAAAAACGGGGCTGTGCCCGCAACCATTGCTATTAAAGATGGGCAATGCCTGGTTGGTTTATCACGGGAAGAATTGGACTTTTTTGGCAAAGAAAAAAATGTTTGGAAAGTAAGTTTGCGTGATATGCCTTATGTGGTGAGCAAGCGTTTGCCGGGCGCAACAACCGTTGCGGCAACCATGCGTATTGCAGCTATTGCGGGCATAAAAATATTTGCTACCGGCGGCATTGGAGGTGTGCATCGTGGTGCGGAAAATACCATGGATATTTCCGCTGATCTTACTGAAATGTCGCAGACAAATGTGGCTATTGTTTCGGCTGGTGTAAAATCAATTTTAGATATTGGTTTAACACTGGAGTATCTCGAAACAATGGGCATACCGGTTGTAACTTTCTTACAGGATGCCTTCCCAAGTTTTTATAGCAGTGTAAGTGGTTTTAATTCGCCACTACGATTAGACAGTGCTAAAGAAATTGCAGACATGCTTACTGCAAAGTGGCAGCTTGGGTTGAATGGTTCTGTACTAATTGCAAACCCGGTTCCTGCTTTACAGGAAGTGCCGACTGCGATAATCGAACAACACATTTTACAGGCGCTTAATGATGCCGCAAACCACAACATAAAAGGGAAAGAAGTAACCCCGTTTTTATTGAAACATATTGCAGATCACACAAACGGTGAAAGTCTTGATGCCAATATTGCATTGGTAATAAATAATGCGAAGCTGGCGACGATGATAGCAGTGGAGATGGCGTAATTTTTTTTCAAATACAACCGAGAATACTTGTAATTATATTTATTTTGTAATACAATCCAGTACCACGCTTTATGGCAATGACAGCAGAAAAGGCTAATTATAAAACAAACCTTAAATCATTCGTTGAGAATATTCAGGACACTTATGTTAAAAGAATAATTCTATTGCTAGATGAAGAGCCAACATTTGATTTAAGCACCGTTCCCTTTCAATTTGAATATTCATTCTCTGCAATTCTCATTACTGAAAAGGTTAATTATAGAATTATGCCTATGATGACTTCTATTGGACTTGAAACATTCTGGATAGAT
>JBKJNG010000005.1:0-8716 GCA_046596065.1 Phnomibacter sp.
TTATTTACTCTTTGAAAACATATTAACACGTATTAACCCTATTACAAGTACTGGTTGCCCTCCCCACCCTATTTTTGCAGCCCGCCACCAGTAAGTATGGCTTTTAAAAACCTACAGATCATAAATAAGTATGTATAACCTGCATTTAAAGTTTGAACAAAAAGGATTGGCGCCACGTATTATAAGCAATGTAAACGCCGGTGATTCTATCCTTGAAATTGCCTTAGGAAACGATATTGAACTGCATCACAACTGCGGTGGTGTTTGCGCCTGCAGCACCTGCCATGTATATGTTGAATCGGGCGAAGACTTCCTTCCTGAATTAACCGACCGCGAAGAAGATTTTATTGACAGGGCGGTAAATCCACGGTTAACCAGCCGTCTTGGCTGCCAGTGCGTGTTGGAAGATGGCTCTGGCGAACTGGTAGTTTTAGTGCCCGATCAAAGCCGGTTTTTAGGCGAATAATCTCAGTAATCCAATTTTTTTCTACTCTACATTTTACCATATGGCGCATTTTGAACCTCCTATTTATTGGAACGATTACGAAGACATTGCTTTAAAACTGTACGAAAAGTTTGGTGATGATTTTGCCGAAGGGAAAATTTATCGTGTTCGTTTCACCGATCTTCTGGAATGGGTTTTATCGCTGCCCGGTTTTGAAGGCACCCGTGAACAAAGCAATGAAGGTCATCTTGAAATGATCCAGAGCAGTTGGGTGTACGAGTGGCGTGATAACCAGAAGAAGTAGGTAAGGGAAATTGCTCCGGGATTAGTAATTATTGACTATTTCGGAGAAAGTTCAACTACTCACCACTCTGCCCCACTCACCACTACTCACCATTCACCATTCACCACTCACCCTATGAAACATCAGCCATATGAGATTACCGGGAATATTTATTGATAAGGCAGGCAAAAAAGGCAAAGGTGTCTTTACTGAAAATGATATTTCTGCACACACGGTGATTGAAATTGCGCCGGTTATTATTTTGAGTGAAGCAGACCGCAAAAAAGTAGAAGAAACTAAATTGTTTTTTTACATTTTTGAGTGGGGTAAAGATGGCAAACAGGGAATTGTTGCCCTTGGGTATGTAAGCATGTACAACCATTTATCACCCAGTAATTGCGAATACGAAATGGATTTTAAAGCGGAAACAATCAGCGTTACCAGCATGCGGGACATAAAAGCCGGCGAAGAAATTACCATTAACTATTCAGCCGGTTGGGATGACTTTCAACCCGTTTGGTTTAAAGAAGAAAAGCGCAAAACCCCAACCCCTAAAGGAGCCAAAAAAGGCAAATAGGGTTACGTTTATTTTCTGCACTCGCCTTTAGAGGTTGGTGGTTTACTGCTCAAAAACCGCCAGCGTTCCGCCCACCCATTCTTTATCGGCATTGTATCGAACACCAATCATTTTTCCTTTGCTTAAACGGGCCAGGTTTTGCGTAGGCACAGGCCTTGCAGCACCTTTGGGCCAGAAGTAAAAAATCCTTATTTCCGCTTTGGCATTAATATCCATCGTTTCAATTACATCGGCATATTTTACTTTGCGTTGCAGTATCCAGTTATGCGGGTCTTCAATATGCTTTATGTCTGCTTCAGTTAGATCAATTATAACGCCTTGCCCCGCAAAAGAAAACAGCGGTTTTAAAACATAATTTTCAAGGTCAGCAGGTATTGTTTTTACATCACTTAGAAATTTAGTTTCAGGTACATAAGGACTGCTGATGAAAGGTAAAGTGTATTTGCTAACGCGGTAAAACCAATCGGGGTGCGGGCACCATTCCACGCCATAATTTTTTCGGATGTCAATAGTGCCAACAGGTAACTCCTGTTTATCGAGTTCATCGAAAATGAGACGATTATAAATGCGCTTTACATCCAACCTTTTGCCTTCTTTTTCATAATACAATTGCTCGCCGTCGGCTTTCAATTTTGTAAGACAAACAGTTTCAATACCGGTATAATCTTTTGTGCATCTGAAATCAATTCTTGTCTTTTGTTTGTCTGGATAAATTTCCAGCAGGATAACATTTTCTGCCGGGTGTGTTCCTAATATTATTTCCTTTAAAAGAGCGGTGTAGGTTTCTTTGTTATAACCACCGAGGTAGCTGTCGAAATTGGCAGGGATATCAAAATGTTTTTTTGTTATTTCCGTATGCAAAACCTGGTATGCAAACAAGGTTGGAAAACCCTGCATTTCTATCAGCTGCGGGTTATAAACACCAGCATCATCAATACAAATTCCAAAATCAAAAGCAATAAAATCGGGATATGCCGTTGGATTAGGGACCTGTTCGTTTTTCGGTATGGCATTTGCCGTCATTTCATCAAAGCCCGGTTGGATAATCACGTCTACAATACTTTCGCAGGCCGCTATAATTTTTTCTGTAAAAGCCTTATCAATAAATATGGGTGTTTCAGCCACCCTGAAAGCAATATCACCGGGGTGAAAACTATTTAGATCGCTAAGATAAGCCTCGTATTTCTCCGGGGTAAAAGCTTCGTTAAATGCTTTTCTGATTGCAGGGATCATGTATTTCGGGTTATGTGTTAGCGGAAATTACAAATAGCAAATACAAATATCATGAAGGTAGTGGGTAAGGTTGAAATGGTGATTGGTTAAGAAGGAAACAAAGTAAGAAGGCCGCTAAAAATCATAAATCACACTTCATGAATCACACATCAAAGATTTATTGGTAGGCTGTTGCATCAACATTGCCGCCGCGGGTTCCTTTAAATCTTTTCCAGAAACTTTCGCGTTTTGGCAGGGCGATAAAGTTATTGGCCGCAGCCTGTTCATAATTTATCTCAGGATCCTGCATAGATCTTTCAATCATGCGCATAGTGTCCAGCACCATTGGTATTAAGCCTATTTTGTCATTTACATATTTTCTGGCATATTTATCCAGCATTTTTGTTTGAAAAGGATCTGATGCAAGGGCTATATTTTTAAAACCCAGCTTCACCGCTTTTTTGTAGGAATAGTAAATGTTTTCGGTGCTGTGCTCTGCTTTTGTTTCAGTGAATATATGAGCTGTATCTATGCCAAGTGCAGCAGCATACATGGCCATTACTTCGGCTTCGTAATAAGGCGTATATACAGCGGAACCCGAGTACATAATATTTTTGGCAATGCCCTGGTCGTACAGATATTTCGACCAGTAAACTCTCGCCTTCATAACCTTACTCCATTTGCCATTTTCCAATGGAACTCCCGGAACCACTACAAGATCGTACGGGTGATTACGTGCTTCTGACAGCATTTTCTTGGTGGCTTTTGATGTGTAGGAACAGGCGTTCAATACTACAAACATGATCAGCACACCGGCAAGACCATATACATATTTATTCTTTCTGAGGAACATTCTGATCATGACATTTTATTTAGGGATATTGTTTGGGCGTTGCTAATTAATCTTTCCATAAATATGGAAATAAAATGAATGCCATGATAACAACGAGGACATCTAACCCAAGCAATAAGCCCGATAATTGCAATATAGCGCCTGCTTTGAACACTTCGCCATAAGCCGATTTTGAAAGCCGGACGAGTAATACCAGTTGCGGTATAATTACAGGAAAACCTAGAATAGCAATCAGGCTTGCCTGTTGCCTTGCCTTTGACGCAATAGCGCTGAGCATGGTAAAAACCAGGGAAAGGCCCGTGCCTCCAAGTGTAACAATGCCCAGGAAACGCCAGCCATCATTCACCGGATCGCCCAGCAGCAACCTGAATAACAGCATGGCCACCACCGACAGCAATACCATGTAAACAAGATTCAAAAGCATTTTTGAAAACAGGTATTCGAGTGGATGCACAATAGTGTAATGGTATAATTCGCGGCCTTTGGGTTCGCCAACAAAGCTTTTTACAACTGCGTTTACCACAATAAATAATTCAGTGATCCAGAAGAGCGCATTCCAGCTTACTGCATCGGGCCTGCCTGCCGCCAGGTACAATACAAAAATGGTACTGATGGCATACACAAGAATGCCATACAGATTCTGCTGCTGCCTAAGCTCCAGCGTTATATCTTTTTGAACCAGCGTTTTTATGTGTTTCCACTGCATAGGAGAATGGTGAGTTGTGAGTTGTCAGTGGTGAGTGGTGAGTTCGATGAATTTCCTGTTTTTAGATAAGTTATTAAGTCAATAGGTCATTAATTCTATTATCGTTATTAGTAGTTCTCAACAAATGCTCCATGTTTTTCAATACTAACAAGGTCCCAAAATCAAAAATCATAGATCACAAATCAGATTATATTTCTTTTTTTCATTTCATCAAAATAATGCATCCTGCAAAGGGGCATGTATTCATCTTTTTCGCCCAGTAATAATTGTGAATTGCCGCCAATTTTACGGTAGCTGAAACTGGCCATATTACCACATTTTACACAGATAGCATGCAGCTTGGTGATGTAATCGGCAATAGCCAGAAGTTGGGGCATCGGGCCGAATGGTTTACCCTTAAAATCCATATCAAGGCCAGCCACAATTACCCGAATGCCCTTAAGTGCCAGTTGCTGGCATACATGCATAATCTCGGGATCAAAAAATTGAGCTTCATCAATACCCACAACATCCACATCTTGCGATAATAATAATATCGTTTGCGAATTGTCGATGGGGGTGGAAAGGATGGCATTTTCATCGTGGCTTACAATCTTCAATTCATGATAACGGATATCCACTGCAGGTTTAAAGATCTCCACTTTCAGGTTGGCTATTTTGGCTCTTTTCATGCGCCTGATCAATTCCTCCGTTTTGCCGCTAAACATGCTGCCACAGATTACTTCGATCCAGCCGCGTCTTTCTCCTGTTAAATTTGGTTCAATAAACATCTTGTGTATAATCCCGGCACTATTTAAAGTGCTTTGCTTTTACCTTAGCCCGTTTGAAAGCCATAAAAGTAAATATCGCAGATGGAACGGGTACAATCACTTATTAACAAGCTGGCTGAACAGGCAAAAGACCAGGCTTCTGTTTCTGAATTGTTGCAAACAACGGTATTATTACTTGCTGAATTAAAAGGCAGCGCTGTGGCTGATGCTTTTAGCGTTCGTGACGGAGTAGCCGTTTGGCTGCCAGCTGGTTTCATTACTTCAAAAACTATCGATAGAGCAACTGAGCCTGCGCCAGTAAAAATGGCAGAACCGACCTTGATACAATCTGCTGAACCAATAATAAAACCGAAGCCGGAACAAATAGAAACCGCACCTGTTATCGTTGCAAAACAACCGCCAGGTACACCTGTTTACCGGGTTCCAACACCTCCGCCGCAAGTAAAAGCAGCACCCGATCCCGAGCCAGTGATTTCCGTTAAGGAACCAGTTTCACCAGCTAATGAAACTGAACAATTTTTTACGTTTGATGTGCCGGATGAAGAACCTGCTGAAGAGGAAGTTGTTGTAATTAAACCAGAACCTGCACCTGTTGCAAAAGTTATTCCCGAACCACCAAAACCTGAGGCAAAACCAGAACCCCCTGTACGAGCAAAGCCGTTTCCTCAATATCCCGATGCAGCTTCGCTCATGAAAAATATATTTCCGCTGGCGCCCGAACCAGCGCCACCCGCCAAAGAGTTGAACCAATTAGTGGTTGACCCGGTTGTGGCCTTGAATGAAAAGTTGATGCAAAAGCAGGTGGAGTTAGCCGAGGTTTTAGCAGCTGGACCCAGGATCACAGATCTGCGGAAGGCCATTTCCATTAATGATAAATACCAGATGATCAACTCGCTTTTCAGGGGCGATGAAGATGTTTTTGAACGCAGCATTCGTACGCTAAACAACTTTGGCAGCCTGCCGGAAGCCCGTTTTTGGATGCAAAGAGAACTGGTTGTAAAATTGGGTTGGAATGAGAAAGACGAGATGGTGCAGCATTTTTACAAGCTGGTAAGCAGGCGTTTTTCCTGAATATAATCCATTATTTTTCGGGTGCTTCCTTTATGCTTGTAAACAAATTCGTTTGCAGCTATTGCTGCCTTTTCATAAATCTTTTCATCGGTAAAAAGCACCTGTAACAGTTTTTCCAGTTCAAGTGCGTTTTCCACTTCAAAACTTCCGCCAGCTTCCAGCAGTTCTACTGCTTCCTGGTATCGTTCATATTCAGGGCCGTGCACAACCGGCTTGCCATAAACCGATGCTTCCAGCACATTGTGAATACCCGTGCCGCTAAAGCCACCACCAACATAACAAACATCGGCATACTTATAAATCCGGCTTAGTAAACCCATGTTGTTTATTATTAACACATTGCCGTTATTGAGGGGTTGCATGTTAGTCAGCAGGTCTGAAAAAAGTATGGCATCGCCAAAAAGGGACATAGTATCTTTTAAAAGATCGGGTTCTACCTGGTGAGGAGCCAAAATAAGCCGCACCGATTTGTTTTCTTTTATATAATGGACCAACTCTTCTTCGTCTACCGGCCAGGTGCTGCCTGCTACCAGTACTTTATCTGCACCAAAAAGCCATTTTTCAACGGGAGGTACCGGTACCCAGCTCTCTGCAATATCAATCACACGGTCAAAACGGGTATCGCCACTTACCGTTATTTTATCGTCAGTACCTGGATTTGAGTTTAAAAGCGTTTGCAAGAGTTTGGCAGAGCTCTCATTCTGAACAAAAAAATGGTCGAAAAAGTGTAGCATCTCCTTGTGAAAACTGCCATACCATTTAAAGAATACCATGTCTGGCCTGAATACGGATGACACCAATAAAACAGGAATGTTTCGTTTTTTAAGGGCTTTCAAATGATGGTACCAGTATTCGTATTTAACCCATATAACTATGGACGGATTTACCAGCTGAATGAATCGAATGGCATTTGCGGGGGTATCTGTGGGCAGATAGCAAATAACATCGGCACCGGCAAACTTTTTAGTTACCTCGTACCCGGAAGGCGAGAAAAAGGTGATAATAATTTTAGCGCTGCGAAACTTTTTACGAATTGCTTCCACCACGGGGCGGCCCTGTTCAAACTCTCCCAAGGAAGAAGCATGCATCCAGACTACCGGCTGTTCATCTGTATGCAATCCTGATTTGGTTATCTTTTGTTGCAGTTTGGAGGCCCAGTTTACGCGTCCCAGCAACCACAATCTTGCTTTGGTATTAAAGGGAGAAAGCAGCCATGCGCCGGCTTCAAAACATAAATTAAACAGGTCGTATAGCAGCAGTTTCAATTTCTGATTTTTCAAACAAAACTAAGGAAAACAGTTACCCGGATATAACATGTAATCAGACTAGGCGGGTTGGGAAAACCGCTAAACTACCTGTCCGTTTTCATAATCAGTGTATTTCTCGTAGGTTTGCGCGGCTTCAAAATAAATGGTATATATGGATGCAATCCAAATGGTGGATCTTAAAAAGCAGTATAAAAAGATTAAAGCTGATGTTGATAAGGCTTTGATCGATGTATTAGAATCTACGGCTTTTATCAATGGCAAACCTGTTCAGGAATTTGCCGAAAACCTTTCCCGTTATCTTGGTGTGAAGCATGTTATTCCCTGCGCAAATGGTACCGATGCATTACAAATTGCCATGATGGCTCTTGGTTTGCAACCGGGCGATGAAGTGATTACACCATCGTTTACGTATATAGCCACTACAGAAGTAGTTGCGTTATTAAGGTTGAAGCCAGTTTTTGTTGATGTGGATCCGGCAACTTTTTGTATGGACCCCGTAGCGCTGGAAGCAGCTATTACGCCTCGCACCAGGCTAATTGTTCCCGTTCATCTATATGGGCATAGCGCTGCAATGGCCGAAATAATGGACATAGCTAATCGCCATAATCTATATGTTGTGGAAGATAATGCCCAGGCTATTGGAGGTGATTATATTTTTCCCGATGGTAAAACGGTTAAAACCGGCACTATCGGCACCATAGGTTGTACTTCTTTTTTTCCAAGCAAGAATTTAGGTTGCTATGGAGATGGTGGCGCCATGTTTACAAACGATGATACCCTGGCAGCTACATTAAAGATGATAGCGAACCATGGTCAGAGTAAAAGATATTACCACGAAATGGTGGGTTGTAATAGTCGGCTTGACACCCTGCAAGCTGCGGTGCTGAATATTAAGCTGGCTCACCTGGATGAATACATTGAAGCACGTGTTGCAGCGGCGGATTATTACGATAAAGCGTTCTTAAATCATCCTAAAATTACCGTTCCGTACCGGGCAGATTTTTGCAAACATGTTTTTCACCAGTATACTTTAAAGCTGGAAGGTGTTGACAGGAATGGGCTGGTAGATTACCTGGCTACGTTCAATATTCCCGCCATGATTTATTACCCGGTACCTGCCCACAGGCAGGAGATGTTTGCGGCCTTTGGTGGCGGTGATTATAACCTTCCGGCAACTGACGCATTAACCAGCCGCGTAGTTAGCCTGCCAATTCATACTGAATTGACATCAGAACAACAAGATTTTATAATTAGTAAAGTTTTGGAATATTTGGAAAGATAATTGTAGAAGGGAAAAGCATTTAACGATTGCCCATCCTAAAAAAATTAAACAACTTTCGTAAATAATCTAAAATTTAAAATTTCACACGAATGAAAATAGCAGTTGTAGGAACAGGGTATGTAGGATTAGTATCGGGCACTTGTTTTGCCGAAACCGGCAACATGGTAACTTGTGTTGATATCGATAAAAGCAAGATTGATAAACTTGCTTCTGGTACCATCACCATTTTCGAGACCCGGCTCGTAAATG
>JBKJNG010000206.1:0-4682 GCA_046596065.1 Phnomibacter sp.
CATTTCAAATTAGGATTGGGAACATAAGCCGGGCGGGCTGCAGGTATAACATTGGTTCCGAAAACTGCATTTTGGCCCGTCAACAAGTTAGGATAAAAAGGATAATCGATAGAAGTACCATCAAGTGTAGAAGCCGTTTGGTTTCCTAATATACCGATAGAGGCCTTCAACTTCAGGAAGTCGAAAAACGTTTGGCTTTGCATAAAGCCTTCTTTTGTAAGATCCCATGCTGCACCTACTGCCCAGAATTGCTGGTTACGATTTGCTTTTGGAAGCCTTGAAGATGCGTCATTTCTAAACGAAGCATTTATGAAATACTTGCTTTGATAGTTATACAATACACGGCCAAGAAACGATACAGTTGAATATTCACTTTGCCCGCTGCTGGCAGAAGTATTGGAAGGATCCTGGAATCCGTTGTTGAGGTACCAGAACCTTGGATCATTAGGAATAGGAACCGCAGATGTACCGGCACCCTGGCTTGCACTTCCGTATCTGCCAAAATAACCAAAATAATAAGTAGTAAAACCGGCAGTAGCAGTTAAACCATGATCACCGAAATTCTTTTTGAAATTCAACACGTGATCCTGTTGGAACTTACGGTACGTATTGTCGTTTTCCTGCACCCTTGTGGTTTGACTATACAAATAAGGCGTGTTGTTTTTTGGATTGTAAGCGTAATACAGCGGTGAATACTGACGGCTGTTTACATTGCTTATATCCGCATACAAGGTTGACCTGAATGTGAAGTATTTAAGGAAAGTAAGCTCTCCAAATACGCTACCAACAGATCTTAATTCATAGCTCTTGGTTTTATCCCACTCGTTCTCTAATTGTATCAATGGGTTTACTACGCCCGATGACTGAAGACCAACATCCAAACCTGAATACAAGTTTGTTGTAATACTATCTGACCCATAAGGATTTCTTACAAGGAAAGGCGTTGAAAGAGCAGAAACCTGGGGTATTACTTTCCTGGCTGCATCCAGCACCCAGGTAGCATCGTATGGATTATGCTGCCTTGAAACGTTTACGTTAACACCCATTTTCAGCGCCTTACTGATCTTAAATTCATCGCTCAGGGAAAACAGCCATTTTTCCAATTGCTGATGCCTTACAATACCCTGATCGTATTGATATCCAAGGCCAAAATTAAACTTGTTTTTTTCAGTACTTCCTGAGATGCTAAGGTTATTGTTGTTGAATTTGCCGGTTCTTGTTACGGCATCAATCCAATCGGTATTAGCAGTTAAACCGCTGTAATCAAAAGGAGTAGTGGTTGGGTTAGAAGCATCATTCGCTCTTTCTTCCGCAAACAATTCCTTGAACTGATCGGCGTTAGCCAATTTAATTTTATCAACCAGCTTTTTGTAGCCGTAACTGGTATTAAAATTTACAACAACCTGGCCTGCTTTAGCTCTTTTGGTTGTAATGGCAATAACACCGGTAGCACCTCTTACGCCAAAGATGGCCAGTGAAGACGGATCTTTTAAAATTTCGATTGATTCAATATCGTTTGGATTGATATAATCAATGTTGTCGTTAAAAATACCATCCACTACATATAAAGGATGAACATTACCGATACTCACCGTACCACGTATACGAATATCTGGCGCCTGGCCTGGTGTGCCGGAGTTTACAACTGATAAACCGGCTACTTTACCCTGCAATGAAGCAACGGGGTTTGTGTTAGGCTTATCCGCTACATCCTTACCCGCTATTTTTACAATAGAACCTGTAAGGTCTCTTTTGCTGGCAGTACCATAACCAATCACAACCACTTCATCCAGCTTCTTTTCAGAAATCACTAAAACCGGGCTGATTGATTCTCTGCCGCTTACTTTTTCTTCGATGGTGGCAAAGCCAATACCGCTAAATACAAGCGTGGCGTTATCGGCAACGGTAATAGAATAATTACCATTGGCATCGGTCGAGGTGCCGTTTTTGGTACCCTTTACTAGCACAGAAGCGCCGGGAACCGGGTTACGCATTGAATCGGTTACAGTTCCGGTAACCTTAACATCGGCCGGTACAAAAAACTCTTCGTCAAAGTTTAAAACCACCAGGTCGTCTTCCAGTATTTTATAACTAATACCTGTACCGTCAAGTATTTCATTTAATACCTTAACCAGTGCTTCGTTGTTTGCTTCAACAGAAACTTTACCTGCATTTTTAAGTACATTCTGGTTATACAGAAAACGCACGTTACTCTGTTTTTCAATTAAGATAAGTGCTCTTTTAAGATCGGCCTGCTGCAGGCGAAGTGAGATCTTACTTTGTGAGAATCCGTCTGCATAAACATGCATGGAACCCACCAGCATAAGCAGCATTGTGAATTTCATAATCCGCAGAATTTGTTGGAGTCTTGGCTGCCCCTTTTCATTTAGCTGTAAATCTGTTACTTTCATGGCTTGTTATTATGGTTAATAATGAAAACATTCCTCCCCCGCGGGAAGGAAACCAGCTACCGTTTTAAGTTAACCTGTACGGAGGGGGATGTTGGCGCATCTCCTTCCTTTTTTACTGGCGGTTTGCATCCAGCTTTTTTTTAAGAGGAATTAATGGAAATATTAAGCATAAGCAGTTATAGTTTATTTGGTTATTGTAATTGTATTTCCGTTGATGGTATAATGAAACCTAAAAGCATACTGCATATTACGCAGCGCCTGCGCAATCGTTTCGTTCTTAATGGTATAAGTTATTTGCTGCGATGCAACACCCTGATCCTCAATACGAATTTTTACTCCGTACCAGCGCTCCATTTTAATGGCAATAGCTTCAAATGATTCGTTATCAAATATCAGACGATCATATACCCAGGAAGTTTCGGTGGATGCGCTATCATTTTCAACAAAATTCAGATAGCGCAGTAATACCAGTGGTTCGTTAACAGATTTTTTTTCCGCCATTGACATCCCAGCCTTATTAATCGCAGCCACTGGTTCCTCATCCCTGATCACTAATTTCTGATTTGGTTTCAGTACATATTTATCATCGGGTCTGGCGTTGACAGTAACTTCAACCCTTCCCCTAATCAACGATGTTTCTGAAACTTTTTCTCCCGGATATGCCTTCACGTTAAAAGCGGTTCCCGTAACCTTTATATGTATCTTTTTTGTGTTGATGATAAAGGGCATATCGACATTCTTTACCACATCAAAATACGCCTCACCACTCAAGGTAACATCGCGGTTGGTTTTAGCATAACCGGGGTTATACTCCAGTTTACTCTCTGCATTCAGCCAAACCTGCGTACCATCCGGCAATACCATTTTAGTTCTGTTACCGCTTGGTGTAGCAATTATTTTATTGGATAGATTGGATGAATTAGCAGTATCGTTTATTGCCGTGGAACTTGTTTTATTAAACAAAAACCAGCTAATAAGTGAAACCATTATTGCAGCTGAAGCAAGAAAATATTTGGTCCATTTTCTCTTCGAAGCACCATATAATGGCTGCAAAATAACCGTACCAGCATCAGCGTCTTTAAATATTGCCGTATCATGCCCCAAAGCACCCATGCGGCTGATATGTTTTTCAAAATCAATTAAAGCAGCTTCTTCTTCCAATTTGGTTTCCCAAACACTAGTAATATGCTGCACCGCATACTGCCATTCAGCATGTTCCGCAAGCAGATCATCCATTTCGGAGATCTCCCCATCTGTGGCATTACCACTTAATTTTTTGGAAAATAAAAACCAGAATCGGTTGTGCATAGCAGGCAGTTCGTACCCCTACGGACAATAAAAATTGGGGAATCCCCTATACAGGCTATAAAAAAACTTATACCCGGATCGATTGGTCGATTTTAAAAGATATAGAGTGACCGATTTTTTTAACGGCCACTGCCAGTTGATTCTCAACCGTTTTAGGGGAAATATGGAGTAGTTCCGCTACTTCCTTATGCCTTAATCCATCTTCTTTTACCAGCTTGAAAACGATCTTACACTTTGGCGGAAGTTCATGCACGGCAACCTGGATTCGCCGAAGCATCTCGCCTGTCATCATTAATTGGTGCGGATCAAGGTCTAAAGATTCTATCTCAACTTTAAGATCATTCAACTGCAGGTTTTGAAATTTGTCTTGCCTGCGCATATAATTGATGGATAAATTTTTGGCTGCCACATATAGGTACAAACGCAGGTTATGTATATGATCGAGCGTTTTACGTTTTTCCCAAATCCTGACAAATACATCCGATGCTATTTCCTCAGCCGCTTCAGGTGAATGAATAATAGAAAAGATAAATTTTTTTAAATTAGGCTGAAAACGAAGAAACAACTCCTTATATGCAAATTGATCATCGGAAGCAGCAATACGGTGCTGCAGTTCCGACAAATGATAAGTTTTATACATAGCAAGCAAAATCGAAAAGTAAAACTAAGGTAACTACAAAACCATACCATGATGGAAATCAGTTTTACTATCCCATATTTAAAATCAAAATGTTACATACTTAAATTTGAACCGGCATTATTATTAATAGCATAAAACAAGTGGTGAAGAAAAATGCACAGTGTAAAATTTTGAGTTGCTTTTGTTTATCCCCTACATTTGCAGCCCCTCAAAAAAACATTTCAAAATGTTGGTGAAGGCACAACAACATTGTTCTAACTGGACCCTTAGCTCAGCTGGTTAGAGCACCTGACTCATAATCAGGGGGTCGTAGGATCGTGCCC
>JBKJNG010000239.1:0-2639 GCA_046596065.1 Phnomibacter sp.
CTCGCCAAATTATATACCTATGTACCGTTACCGCAGGTTGAAGCAGTAAAAACAGCTCTATTTAATGCCGGCGCCGGTGCCATAGGGCTGTACAACGAATGCAGTTTTAGCGTTACCGGCACTGGCACATTTAAACCAATGGAAGGCACCGAACCTTATATAGGCTCTGCTGGTGGCAAGCGGGAAGAAGTACCCGAAGCAAAAATTGAGTTTATTTTTCCTGCCGCCAGGCAAAGACAAATACTAGAGGTATTGCTTCAATCACATCCTTACGAAGAAGTTGCGTATGAAATTATCAGGCTCGAGAATGCGGACCAATACATTGGTTCGGGGTTAATTGGTTCATTACCGGAAACGTTAAGCGAGGCTAGTTTCTTAAATCTTGTTAAAAAAACATTTAATCTTTCCGTTATAAAACACACGACATTACTGAATAAGCCGATAAAAAAAATAGCACTATGTGGTGGCGCCGGGAGCTTTCTAATTAAGAATGCAATTGCGGCGGGCGCCGATGCTTATATTACTGCAGATGTTAAATACCACGAGTTTTTTGATGCGGATGGCAAAACGCTGCTGCTCGATATAGGCCATTGGGAAAGTGAACAGTATACCATTGATCTGCTGGCCAATTTTTTGCAGTATAAAATCCCTACATTTGCCGTCCTTAAAACGGAAATAAATACCAATCCCGTTCACCATTTTGTTTAGACGCAGTATTAATAGCAATTGGCAAATAAATACAGTACGTTTAAACCTAAAATATTTCTATAATGGCTAGTGTAAAAGATTTTTCAGTAGAAGAAAAGCTTGTTTCCCTGATCACATTGCAAAAGATTGATTCTAAATTAGATGAAATCAGGGTTTTAAAAGGCGAATTACCCATGGAAGTGGCCGATCTGGAAGATGAAATAACGGGCCTTTTCAGCCGCAGAACAAGGGTTGAAGAAGAAATTAATGGCATTAACGAATTTATTGAGAGCAAAAGACAAGCAATAAAAGATGCGGAAGAGCTTGTTGCCAAGTACGAAAAACAAAGTACTAACGTAAAAAACAGCCGGGAATTTGAAGCCATTAATAAAGAAATTGAAATGCAGCAGCTGGAAGTAAAGCTGGCTGAAAAGCATATTAAAGACGCTATGGAGGAGATCCAGGACAAAGCCCGCAAACTGGAATCGGCTAATAAAGCCATCAGCAGCAAAGAATCAGTGCTTAACACAAAAAAAGGTGAGCTGGAAAAAATTATAGCTGAAACTGAAAAAGAAGAAAATCATTATCTCGACCTTTCTAACCAGGCCAGAAGCAAGGTAGAAGGCAGGTTGCTGACTTCATACGAGCGCATTCGTAAAAATTATCACAATGGTTTGGGAGTTGTTCCTGTTCTTCGCGATGCATGCGGTGGCTGCTTTAATGCCGTGCCCCCACAACGCCAAAGTGAAATCAAACAATTCAAAAAAATCATCGTTTGCGAAAACTGCGGCCGCATTTTGGTGGATGCCGATCTTGCCGAAAGCATCGAAACGAAATAATATTTGGGGGTCAAAAAAACCTTTTATAATAAACGGAGTGGATTATTGTTCACTCCGTTTTTATTTTGCTGGTACATGAACAAGTTTGTTTTTATATTTTTCTTTTTACTTACCACTACCGCTGTTTACCCTCAGGTTTTCGACTGGAACGCCAACTGCACTAAAGCTTACCATGATGCCATTAGCCTGAAACTGGCAAAAGCACACGCTACACTGGCGGTGGAAAAACAAAAAAATCCCGATAACCTTGTACCCGACCTCATTGAAAACTATATCGATTTTTTTATACTGTTTTTAAACGAGGACCCAAAGGAACGAAAAGCCCGTATTGGACAATGGGAAAAACGTCTTGGGAGAATGGATCAGGCCCCCGACAATTCTCCTTTTAAATTACTCAGTAAATCGATCATAAACCTGCAATGGGCGGTGGTAGAAATAAAATTTGGTAACCGCTGGGCGGCTGGCTGGGCGTTTAAAGATGCCTTTAAACTTGCCCGGGATAACCAGGCGAAGTTTCCGTCGTTCACCCCCAACCTGATGATAACCGGCCCCATGCAGATGGCCGCCGCTACCATCCCGAAAAACTATCGCTGGCTTAGCAACCTGCTTGGGATAAAAGGCACCATGGAACAGGGGAAAAATTACCTGAACAAATTTATTAATGCGCACGATCCGTGGGCAACGCTTTTTATGGAGGAAGGTATTTTTTATCAGTGCTACATGCAGTTTTACCTTCTGAACCAGCCCGATGAAGCACTTAGTTTTATAATCAGCAGGCAATTGGATGTACAAAACAACCACTTGTTTACTTACATGGCTGCCAACCTTTACCTGAATAACAAGCAGGCCAGCCAATGCAAAACCATTGTTACGGGCAGAAATAAAAGCAATGAATATTTGGTTACCGGGATGTGGGATTTTGAAATGGCCTTTGCAAAACTCTATCATCTCGAACCCGACGCGGGCATCTATTTCGAGCGTTTCCTAAGCAATTTCAAAGGAAGCTTTTATGTAAAAGATGTATGGTTAAAATTATCCATGTATTACCTGCTTCAGAATAACACGGCACAATACAACCGTTGCATTGCCAATGTTATTTCTAAGGGAAGTACT
>JBKJNG010000181.1:0-3617 GCA_046596065.1 Phnomibacter sp.
CTGCAAAAAATGTAAACTGAAAAGTGATAGATGTGGATAATTATTTTTGACATAATTATAGTTTAAAACTATAATCATAATTAATCTGCCTGTGTGTTAGCGTATTAAATGCTAAAGGTTTTGCCATCTGCCATTGTGCAAGTATTTTCGCAATCCCGGAAAATGCTACTGTATTCTTCCATTGTTTCAAATTCAAATCTTCAAAGCTCATGGCATACGACGTTATTGTTTTAGGAAGCGGCCCCGGCGGTTACCCGGCAGCTATTCGTGCATCACAGTTGGGTAAAAAAGTTGCGGTGATTGAAAAAGAATCGCTTGGTGGCATTTGCCTTAACTGGGGTTGTATACCCACAAAAGCCCTGCTTAAAAGTGCCCAGGTATATGAATATGCCAAGCATGCGGCAGATTACGGTATCAACGTAACCGGCGCGCAGCACGACTTTGGTGGTGTAATTAAACGTAGCCGTGGTGTTGCCGATAAAATGAGCAAGGGTGTTACTTTTTTAATGAAGAAGAATAAGATTGATGTGATCATGGGTTTTGGCAAAATAAAAAGCGCTACCCAAATTGAAGTGACTGCCGCCGATGGCGGCAAGCAAATTGTAGAAGCTAAAAATATTGTGATAGCCACCGGTGGCCGTGCAAGAGAATTGCCTTCTTTGCCAGTGGATGGTGTTAAGATTATTGAATACCGCAAGGCAATGAGTCTGCCAACACAACCTAAAAGCATGATTGTGGTTGGTAGTGGTGCAATTGGAGTGGAGTTTGGTTATTTCTACAACAGCATGGGTACCAAAGTAACCATCGTAGAATTTTTGCCACGTGTTGTGCCGGTAGAAGATGAGGACATTTCGAAAGAGCTGGAAAAGCAGTTGAAGAAACAAGGCATTACTATTATGACCAGTGCTGAAGTAACTAAAGTGGATACCAGCGGCGAAGGTGTAAAAGCTACCATTAAAAGTGCTGCCGGCGAACAGGTTTTAGAAGCTGATATTGTGCTTAGCGCTGTTGGCGTTGTAGCAAATATTGAAGGCATTGGTTTGGAAGAAGTTGGTATTAAAACTGAAAGAGGAAAAATAATTGTAGATGCCAATGGGCAAACTTCTTTGAAAGGCGTTTATGCCATTGGCGATTGCACACCAGGCCAGGCACTTGCACACGTGGCAAGTAAAGAAGGCATCAATGCGGCAGAACATATTGCAGGTCATCATCCTGAACCCATGGATTACAACAATATTCCTGGTTGTACTTATTGCTCTCCGGAAATTGCATCGGTTGGTTTTACCGAAGCAAAAGCTAAGGAAGCAGGTTATGAAATTAAGGTTGGCAAGTTCCCTTTTATGGCCAGCGGTAAAGCCTCTGCAAGCGGCAGTACCGAAGGTTTTGTAAAGGTTATTTACGATGCCAGGTATGGCGAATTTTTAGGTTGTCACATGATTGGTAATAACGTTACTGAAATGATAGCTGAAGCTGTTACCGCCCGCAAGCTGGAAACGACAGGACATGAAATATTAAACGCCGTTCACCCACATCCAACCATGAGCGAAGCAATGAAAGAAGCTACCGCAATGGCTTATGGAGAAGCGATAGATATTTAGGGAATCTGTGGTGTATAATGGTTGAACTGTGATTTGTTACTACCATACATCTTGCTGATAACAAACAAAGCCCGTTGCAGTTTCAATTGCAACGGGCTTTTCTTGTTTGGGGTTTTTTGGGCAGACAGTTTTGTAAAACACTCTTCGAATTAGAGAAATCACAGATCACAAATCACAGATCAAAAATTGTATTCGTAGATTATTCTTCCTTCCTGCTCTTTGCCTTTCTTAAAAATAGTTTCGGATTTTTTAAGGCCTTTATCATCATAATCATATAACCAGAGCCGGTAGAAATTGGTGCCGGGCTGTACAACCGTTTGCTGCGTCATCTGGCCGCTTGTGTTGTATTCAAACACATAATCAGGCAGCATTTTTTGGGCGGTCGCATTAAATCGTACAATATCTGTTAAGTTGTTTTTATCATCATAATAATAAAACCAGGTTTCTATTTTCCTGTTCTTTTTAAACCATTGTTCTTCGCCTGGTAAACCATTTTCCGCAGGCACAAAAACCACCGAAACGGTATCGTATTTGTCTTTGATCTTAAGCATTTTCGCCAGTTGCCCGTTTGCATTGTATACAAACTGGTGGTCTTCTCTAATAAAATAATGATTGGTGTCATCGGGCTCATGCGATTCGGAAGAGAGCAACAACAATCTTCCCGCATCATCGTAATTGTAGGTAACGTTATTAACGGTGTTGGCAGATGAATCGGTGATTTTTACCGGCAGGTCTTTGGTATTAAATTTTGTAACCAGGTTTGATGAACCGGTTACGGAAGCAGTGGTTACCGTTGTTAGCTGTGCTTTTGAAGCATCTACTAATTGCACTATTCCGAAATTTTCGGTTTCATTACCATCGGGTTCAATACTTGTAACAGTAGCTTTTTTTACTTTATTTGTTTTGAGGAGGCGGAAATTTTTACTGGTATTGCCTGCCGTAACAATATCCTGGAAATAGTATTGCGCCGAAGCCATCTGGCAAAAAAAGCAGGCAATTACAAATAGCGCCGGTTTGATCATGTACGTTTTTGCGCCAAAAATAGAAGCATCTGCTGTTTAAATTAAGGTAAAATAAAAACAGCAGTTGGTAAGGCGTTTAAAGTCATTGCTATTTTCAATTTGGCAAAGCTATACTGGCGGTCGGTTACATTCAGTCCTTTGGCTTATTTTGCCCGAAAATTAAACGGTGTCACACGGTAAAAGAAGAAAAGAGACGGATTGTTTGAATTGCGGTTCGGAATTGACGGGCTCGTATTGTCATTTTTGCGGGCAGGAAAACCTGGTTCCCAAAGAAACGGCATTGGGCCTTGTGTCTCATTTTGTCTACGATATCACCCATTTTGATGGAAAGTTTTTCAGCTCCATCAAGTATCTTTTATTACGGCCTGGCTTCTTGGCCAAAGAATACATGCGTGGCCGAAGAGCCAGTTACCTTAACCCGATCAGGATGTATGTATTTACTTCTGCCTTCTTTTTCATCCTTTTTTTTTCTTTATCAAAACCAGACGATCTCATCAAGTTCGATCAAACCGAAACTTCTGTTAATGCTGACAGGCAGCAATTACTAAATGATTTAAAAAATGCAAAAGACAGTGCCGCTATCAGCAATTTAAACCAAAAAATGCGGGAGTCTGACAGCAATATTGTGATGCTGGAACAAGCGGGTCTTATAAAAAAATCAGCATATGTAACCGATAGCACGAGGGAACGTATAAAACCAGCCGTTGAAAATGAGACTAGTATTATGGATTTTGGTATGAAACTTCCCCGGTCCGAAGCTGTTTATGATTCTGCACAGGCTGCTTTACCCTTGGAAAAACGCGATGGATGGGTTAAGCATTTCATTGCCAGAAAAAGCATCCGGATCAATGAAAAATATTATAACAAGCCTTCGGAATTTAAAGATGATTTCACTGAGAAATTCCTGCATTCACTGCCAAAGCTCATGTTTCTCTCGCTCCCTTTTGCAGCGCTTTTTCTTTCGTTCCTTTACTTCCGTCAAAAACGCTTTTACTAT
>JBKJNG010000182.1:0-7443 GCA_046596065.1 Phnomibacter sp.
GAAAGCCCGGTTCAAATGGAATGCAAAGTGTTGCAGGTTATTGAAACCGGCAACCATGGTGGCGCCGGAAATTTAGTCATCTGCGAAATGCTTGCCATGCACATAAATGACGCGGTGCTAAACGATAAAGCACAGATTGATCCTAACCTTATTGACCTTGTTGCCCGCATGGGCTTTGACTATTATTGCCGGGCAAGCGGTGCTGGTATTTTTGAAGTGGCAAAGCCTAATTCCCAGTTGGGCATCGGCTTCGATCAGTTACCCCAAAACATTCGCAACAGTAATATTTTAACTGGTAATGAGCTGGGTTTATTGGCAAACGCAAACGAGTTACCAATCATCGATCCGGCTTTTAGCGATGATGGTTTAAAACAGATCATACAGTACTATTCTATCAATCCCGATGATATGGAGAAAGAACTGCACCATTATGCAAAAAAGCTCCTGGCCCAGGGAAAAATCAATGAAGCATGGCAGGTGCTGCTGGCAGGCTAACTTTTATTTTTGCCTAAACCGACTTACTACTTCTAAGACCGTTTGAGCTCTACATAAACAGGACAATGATCGCTGTGCTTTAAGTCAGGAAAAATTTCGGCTGCAGTTACATACGTTGCAAGGCTGTTGGTGACGCTTATATAGTCAATTCGCCATCCTTTGTTTTGCGCCCTTACTGTGGGGAAGCGCTGGCTCCACCAACTGTACCTGCCTGTCGTCTCTGGGTATTTTAACCTTAGTGAATCTGTCATACCACCTTCAAACCATTTGTCCATCCATGCTCTTTCTTCGGGCAAAAATCCCGAGGATTTCTTGTTGCCTTTAGGGTCGTGTATATCAATTTCCCTATGCGCAATATTATAATCGCCTGTAATGATGAGGTTAGGGCGGGTATCTTTTAGTGAATTAATATAATGATGGAATTCATCGAGCCAAACGTATTTGTAATTCTGCCTGATATCGCCGCTGGTACCACTGGGGAAGTATGCATTAACCAGGGTAATATCATCGTAGTCGGCCCTAATCACCCGGCCTTCAGCATCACTTTGCATGATATTGTTGCCATAAAAAACGGCCGTAGGTTTTATTTTAGTGAAAATTGCTACGCCGCTGTACCCTTTTTTTTCGGCGGGGAACCAGTGCGTTTCATAGCCTAATGCTTCAATCGCGGCGCCATCCACATTCTCCTTTGTTGCCTTGGTTTCCTGCAGGCAAATAATATCGGCCGGATCGGTTTGCAGCCATTCAACAAAGCCTTTTTTAATCGCGGCACGCAGGCCGTTAACATTGTAAGAAATAATACGCATAAATAATGAGGTATATTAAGCAACACCGATCAAGTGATTACAAATTACTAACGCTGCAGTACCGTTTACTTTTTTAAAATTATTTCGTTTGCAACCCTTTTTAAAGCTATCCGCTTTATCAAAAATATAGCCTTGGTATGTGCTTGCAACGGTTTCAGTTAATTAAAAACATACCAGTTCTTTATAGTTCTTGTACAACCATTTTTCTCAAATAATTGACTTTGCATTTGGGACATACGATTGCACCAATCGTTAATTTTAAGCGTTGCTGCATTTTTACTTTTTAGTGCTAAAGCATAAAAAGGTTTTCTTTGTAAAAATTCAGCGCCATTGAATAATGCATCAGCCGCCTCAGAAATGTTGTATCCCGATATTGCTGTTTCCACTTTAGAATTTGCTACAAAAGAACAACGTTGTATAAATTTCATTATTGATAACCTTGTAATGCGCTTTTCGCTGGCTTATGCTACAGGTATCTTATTTGCATTTGTAGTTAAATCATTGTTCCCGGCATTTGCCGAACTCTTGTTTGATGATAATTCAATGGTTGCCTTCCTGGTAGCAACTTATATGGTTAGCCGGGTTAACTACGCTATCTATTACAGCCTTAGCGAAAAATATTTTAATGGCTATACGCTTGGTAAGCTCGTAACCGGCACCCGTGCAATCCGCGAAGATGGTGATGAACTTACCTGGAAAAATGCCATACACCGTAGCTTTTCAAGATTTTTACCCTTTGAATTTTTAAGCGGTTTCGGTTGCAAACCATGGCATGATAGCTGGACAAAAACAACGGTGATAAAAGCAAACCGGGAATTATGAGTGGTGAATAGTCAGTAGTGAGTTAAAACTTCGCGGCTATTATCCAACAAAAAGCTACTTCCACTCCCCGGGAGTTATCTGATTACCAACTACCTTCCCTGCTATCACTTCCTCCCATTCATACTATATCATTTACAAACCCTTCCAGGTGCTAAGTCAGTTTTCTCCTGTTGAAGGAAAACAAACACTGGCAGACTATTTCGTTGTGCCGAAAGATGTATACCCGGTCGGGCGGCTCGATTACGATAGTGAAGGATTATTAATTCTCACCAACGATCGTACTTTAAATAATAAATTGCTTAATCCCGCATTTAAACACGAACGCGAATATTGGGTGCAGGTAGATGGAGCCATTGACAACAGTGCTTTGCATCAGCTGGAAAAAGGCATCAACATAAATATTGACGGCAAGCAGCACCATACATTACAAGCCAAAACTTTTTTATTCGAAAATCCGCCGGTGGTGCCGGAAAGAAATCCTCCCGTACGTTTTCGCAAACTAATACCAACCAGCTGGATCAGTTTACAACTACACGAAGGCAAAAACCGGCAAGTGCGTAAAATGACGGCCGCAGTAGGTTTTCCCACTTTAAGATTAATCCGCCATCGCATTGAAAAAATTACACTGGATCAAATGCAGGCAGGTGAAATGCAGGCAATGGAGCGTGTGAGTATCTATCGCAGCCTTTTTTAAGGTGTAAACAGCAAGCTGCAGGCAGTTCAATAAAAATTTACTCCTTCCCATCATTTTATTTTGCACCGGTAACAACTGTGGCTTACTTTTCTAAAAATACTGTCAAATGAAAATATTTATACTTGTAGCCAGTCTGCTTATTTCCCTTTGCTCTTTAAGCCAAAATGTGGGTATTGGTACTATCAGCCCACAGGCTAAACTTCATGTTTTTAGCACTACGAACACTGGTGTATTAAGCGAAACTAACGGCGCTTCACAATACGCCGGATTTGAAGCAAAAACCAATGCCGGAGTAAATGACAACCTTATGCTTCGTAAATGGATGCCGGGTTCATCGGGTTCCATTGCTGGTATCAACCTCGATAATTTGGGAATGGTTGTTACGGGGGCACAGGCAGGGCCATTGTTGGTAGGCGCAATTACGGCAAACCCAATATATTTTACTACTTCAAATGTTGAAAGAATGCGGGTTACCGCTGTTGGTAATATCGGCATTGGAACGGGAATCCCTGACTATTCCCTTCATATTGCCCGTAGCTCCGGCGAAGCTTCCATTGGCATTAACACTGCCGGTACCGCCACCCAGGCTTTGCTAAATTTAAGCACCGGCGACCGCATTGGCGGCAATAGCCTGATATTGTTAAAGTATCCGGGAACCGCTGCCGGGACTATTGCCGGTGCACCAAAGGCCAATCTCTCACTTATTGCGGCCGATGCCGGAGCAACTGGTTTACTTGTAAGTACCAACCAGGCCTCACCCATCTATTTTGCTACCAACACCCTCCAGAGAATGCGGATTGAAAGTGACGGCAAAATTGGTGTAAACGATAACCTGCCATCGTCGCTTTTTAGCGTAAAAGGCCGAAGCGATGTTTTAATTACCGCAAAGTTTGATGACGTGGCAACTACCGGCAAAAGAGGTGCAGTACTTGGATTCATCAATACCACGGATGCCGGTTCAACAGGAGTGTCAGGTACCACCTTTGAAGGAGGAGCCGTTTCATTTGTTGAACCTGTTACTTATGGTGTTTTAGGCCAAAGCGGTTTGGGTGGCATTGCAGTTGGGGCATATTCCACATCATCAACAGCATTGAGGGGTAAATCAACAAGCGGCTTTTCATTATATACCAGCGGAAAAGTAAGAATGGATGGCATTGGTGAAGGTGCGGGTAAGGTACTAACCAGTAACGCAGCCGGCGATGCCACCTGGGCTACCCTGCCATCGGGCACAGGAACATGGACCGTAAACGGAAACAATATTTACAACAACAACAGCGGCTATGTGGGCATTAATGATAACAGCCCTGCTGCCCGCCTTGATATAAGAAACCCCACTACAGATACCCTTGCACTGAACATTTCCTATTCAGGAGGTTTTCGGAAAACCGAGATTAACGGGCTCCGCCAGTTTTATCATGAGGGAGACTTTTGGGTACATTCTGCCTACGGAAAACTCAGGTTAGGATACGCCGATAAAGGCTGGTACTGGGGAACCATCAACGGAGGGCGGGATCTACAGCTATTTTCCCATAGTACATCCGATTTAAATGCTTCAAGGGTAATAAGGATGTTGGTAAACGGAACTACTGGAAATGTTGGCATTGGCTTATCGACCCTGGAAAACCCGGAGTTTGGAAAACTTATTGTAGACAGGAATGGCGATTTGAACGGCACTCTGGGCGGTTATTTTGGTGTAATAACTGGTTTGAACAGTTCTGTTACCGACGGCTCAGGCATTTACGGTATTTCTTCCGCACCACGCACGGGTGCCCAAAGCTATGCAGGGGTTTCGGGCTATAACTCAAGCACCTCAACCGACCGTTTTGGCGTAATAGGAACCAGCAGTGGCACCACATCTGGCAGCGTTTACTCAGCCGGCGTAGGCGGCTATGGAGATTATGGGGTACTTGGATATAGTCAAAGCAGTAAAGGAGCAGGTATCATTGCTCAGCACGCCTCCGGTCTTACTGCCCTTGAGGTAAATAATGGCTTTATAAAAGCAACAGGCACTACCAACAACAAAACCGCCTTCACCATTACGGCTACTGCGATCAACAGCAGCGGGTATATTTTAAACTTGTCGTATGCCAACCAGAATGCCTCCGACATCCTTATTGTTACGCACAATTATAACCCGCCGGGTGCACCGACTACTTATCTTACTGTACCCTTCAGCGTTTACTGGGATGGCAGCTCCTGGGCGATATATCTTGATGATAAACTCACGCCCATCATCAAACAATCTTTTAACGTACTGGTGATAAAACAATAAACCATAGTTTTTTATGCGGTTCGTCACCCTTCATTTAATTTCGAATGAAGGGTGATTGATTATATACGCACATACAAACAGTTTACCAGCAGTCATAATTTTTATGAAGGATTAAGAATGACAGCCGGTATGATGGTCCCGGTACTTTTAATGTCACATTACGACCATTTATCGCTGGGTGTAACCATTGCGCTTGGTGCCGTTTGTGTGGGCATCACCGATAGTCCCGGGCCCATTCATCATCGCCGTAATGGTATGCTTATTACCATGCTGCTATTGTTTGCAACTATTATCATCACTGGCCTCAGCGTTCCCATTCAGTGGCTTTTAATGCTGGTGGTGGTGGTACTGCCTTTCCTGTTTTCTATGATCGGCATTTATGGCAACAGGGCCACATCGGCCGGCATGGCATGTATGCTGGTAATGGTTTTAAATATCGATAAAACACAAACACCCGCACAAGTATTGCAAAATGGCTTACTCACTATGGTGGGTGGTGCATGGTATTTTATGCTTAGCACCCTATTGCACCAGCTAAGACCTTACAAACTGGTACAGCAGGTGGTTGGCGATTGTATGCTGGAAACCGCCAAATACCTGCGTATAAAAGCTTCTTTTTACGATGCTGATGTTGATTATGATAAAAGCTACCATGCCCTTACCGAAGCGCAGGTACACGTACACAATAAACAGGAAATGGCAAGAGAATTACTGTTTAAAACCAGGAGCATCGTAAAAGAATCAACCCATACCGGGCGTGTGCTGGTAATGGCTTTTATTGATACCCTTGACCTGTTCGAACGAATAATGACATCGCAACAGGAATATCGTTTGTTGCACCAGCATTTCGGCAATACTGTTTTACTACCGGCCTTTAAAGAAGCCATTGTGCAACTGGCCAATGACCTTGATGAATTAGGAATCGCTTTCCAGGAAGGGACACGTTCAAAACCCGTAAAAGAATCAAGCAGCGAAATAGCGTCGCTTGAAGCAGTTTTTTTAAAGCAAAGAGAAACGATGCTTGACGAAGAAAATGCCGATGCTTTTATAAGTCTTCGGCATATTTTAAATAGCATTAAAGATTTGCAACATCGCATTGATACGTTACACGGTTACAGTGGTTACGATCTTGCCTTACCAAAATCCGGCCGGTCAGAAAGAGATTTAAAGCGGTTCGTGAGCCGTTCTGATTATAGTCCCAAAATATTACTCGATAATTTCCAGGTTCATTCCAACATTTTCAGGCATTCCATACGGGTTGGCATTGCATTACTGGCGGGTTATTTGTTTTCGCTTTTTATGTCGGTTGGTCATGATTATTGGGTATTGCTAACCATTATTGTGATATTAAAACCAGCGTATGCATTAACCAGGCAACGTAACGTACAAAGGCTTGCCGGCACATTTGCGGGGGTTGCAATTGGTGGTTTGTTTCTATTTACCATTAAAGACACTGGTGTATTAATTGGCATAGTAATGCTTTGCATGATTGCGACCTATAGTCTTATCCGCATCAACTATTTAGTGGCCGTTATTTTCATGACGATTTATATCATTATTGCTTTTCATTTTTTGAAAAGTGGCAATATAAAAGATGTATTGCAGGACCGCTTAATTGATACTGCAATTGGCTCCATTATTTCATTTGTTATATTGTATTTAATACCACCGAAATGGGAACATGAAAACATACGTACCCTCTGTATGGAAGCCATTAACGCCAATAAAAATTATTATAATTATATAGCCCGTGCATTTACCGGACAAGTATTAATTACACAGCAATACAAATTAAAACGTAAGGCAACGTACGTGGCACTTGCTAACCTTGGTGATGCCTTTCAACGCATGCTGAACGAACCAAAAAGCAAACAGCAAAAAGGGGAAGACCTCCACCAGTTAATTGTATCGAATCATGTACTTATATCGCATATTGCAAGCCTTTCGGCATATAGGGAAGAATACGCCGCACAATATGCACTTGCCGCATTTCAACCAGTAATTGATTTAACCATTGCGCAACTGGAAGCTTCAGAAAAAATACTCGACGACAGTGAAGACAAATCAATAGCGGATAGTACCGCCAATGTAATAGATGTAGATGACATTATGCAAACACCTTTACACCAGGCAAAGCTGGCAAGCGAAGGAACTGAATTGCGTTTCTCTTACTTCAAAACCATTAGCGATCAGTTTGAAATTATACTAAGAGTTGCCGGCGATATAAAAGGCATTTGCAAGAAATTGGGAGGAGGATAAACTGACTTTTAAATTAATCATTTGCAATGCCGGTCATCTATTTAAACACAAAAATTAACGCAGCTATCGAAACCTGTTTCGATCTTTCACGAAGT
>JBKJNG010000186.1:0-5729 GCA_046596065.1 Phnomibacter sp.
TCATGAAAAATCTTTGCTTACTTATTCTGGGTTCAATTTTGGTTTTAACTGCATGCCGGCCTGCTAAAAAAATTCAAACAGTCGTTACTATAAAAGATACTGTAGCAATAGTAAAGCCAAATGCGCCGGTTGTAGATTCTGCTGCCATTAAGGCTGATATCTTTAAAAGAGTAAACAGCAATAAAATTGATTTCAAGTTTTTTGCAGGCAAAATTAAGCTTGACTACAACGATCAAAAAGGAAAAAATATTAATGCGAGTGCGTTCGTTCGAATAAAAAAAGACAGTGTTATCTGGCTATCAGTTACCGGGTTATTGGGTATAGAAGGGTTTAGATTATTGGTGAGGCCCGATACTGTGATTGTTATGAATAAACTGGAAAAAACCATCTCCTACAAATCGGTAAACTATTTGCAGGAGCTGATTAAACTGCCTGTTGATTTTTTCACTTTGCAGGATTTGCTTGTCGGTAATGCTGTTTTCTTTCCTAATAATATTGTTTCCTATCAAACCTCAGAAAATACCTTGCTGGCATTAAGTATTGGTGATTTTTTCAAACATTTAATTACCATCGATAAAACCGACAACCGTATTTTACACAGCAAATTGGATGATGTACAGGAACTGCGGAACAGAACCTGTGATATTACGATGAGTGATTATAATAAGCAGCAGGACAGGCTTTTTAGTAACGTAAGAGAAATTACCATTACTGAAAAAACAAAAATTGATATTAAGCTGGATTACAAACAGGTATCATTTGATGAACCGCAATCATTTCCATTTAATATCCCTAAAAATTATAAGCTTAAATAATACAATGCTCAAAAAGCCGTTGTATGCTCGTCCATATCTACTAACCTAATAAGCCGTATTCATGAACTTCACCAGGAATGTGTTATCCCTCGTGCTTGTTTGCTTTTGTTTTACCGCATTGGCACAACAGCAATCCAAGGAAGAAATGCAACGAAAAACCCAGGATTTGATTAGGGAGATTGAAGACATGCGGCAGAGCCTGCAGGAAACTCAAAAAGATAAAAAATCCACTCTTGTAATTCTTCGCGGCATTGAACGCAAGATTGATTTGCGTAACCAACTAATCAATAATATTAAAGGCGAAGTGTACTTTGTTGAAAAAGACATTATTCGCACCTATCGCGATATCGATACGCTAAAACAGGAACTTCATCTTTTAAAAGATCAGTACGCACAAAGTGTTATCTACGCGTATAAGAATCGCAGCAATTATAATTTTCTCAACTTTTTATTTTCCGCCAGCCATTTCAGCGATGTGTTGCGCCGCATTTCTTACCTGAAAACATATCGTAATTTTCGCGAACAAAAAGCTGGTGATATTACCCGGACACAAGATTTATTGGAAAAAAAAGTTGCTTCCTTAACAGGTAAGCGCCAGGAAAAAAGTAAGGCTCTTGAAGAACAGGGAAAGCAAATGAGTGCACTTGAAGGTGAGAAAAAAGATAAGGATAAAGTGGTGTCGCAGTTACAGGCAAAAGAGAAAGAGCTGAGCGTTTCAATGAAGAAAAAAGATAATGAACGCAAAAAAATTCAGAATGCAATTGCAGCAGTAATTAAAAGGGAAAAAGAAATCGCCATGCGGGAAGCAAGGGCGGCGGCCGCAGCCGAGCAAAAACGTAAAGATGATTTAGCTAAAAAGAATGCTGCCAATAATGCAACTGCCGGGAATACCGGCACTAAGCCTGCTACTACTTCGGGTACTGTTGCACCCCCCAAACCAATAGAACGAAAAACAAGAGAAGCCAGTGTGTTGGAAAATACACCTGAAGGCGTTATAACCTCCCAGGAATTTGAAAAGAATAAAGGGAATCTGCCGTGGCCGGTTGATAAAGGAGTAATTGTTCTTAAATATGGCATAAATTATTTGCCGGGTAAAGGTACCAAACCGATTGAAATACAGAGCGATGGCATTTCTATAGAAACCAGTATTGGAGCTAATGTCAAAGCCATTTTTGACGGCGAGGTAGCTTCCGTCTCAAACCTTGGCGATCATCAGCTTATTATTATTAAGCACGGGAAATACTTTACCACTTACAGTAACCTGCAGGGTGTATCGGTTTCACGTGGACAAAAAGTTTCAAGGGGCCAGATTATGGGGCAGGCCGGTGCCAACGATGAGGGTGTAGGTTCTATGGATCTTCAAATGGATACCGAAAGAGGAACCATTAATCCCGAACAATGGATAAGGCGCAGATAGTCCATTCTTAATTAATTCATTAATTTCAGACCGGTTTTATAGCCAATAATTTTCATTTTTTTTACAAAAGGGCATTTTTGCCCTTTTGTTTTTGCCGCTATTTTTCTACCCTTAATTTTACAGCCCTTCCGTTTCTTGAACGGTATTCTAGTTAAGAAAAATTAAGGCTATGCCACAATATCCCAACCGACAGTTTTTAGACTTCGAGACACCTATAAAAGAGCTGTATGAAGAGATAGAGGCCAACAAGAAAATGGCTGAGAAGAGCCCCAAAGTTGATTACAAACCTATTATTAATCAACTGGAAGAAACCATTCTTGAAAAGCGGCATGAAATAACGGAGAATCTAACCAACTGGCAAAAAGTTCAGCTTAGCCGTCATCCCGACCGTCCTTACACATTAAAGTACATACAAAAAATGTGTACCGATTTTGTTGAATTACATGGCGACAGAAATGTAAGGGATGATAAAGCCATGGTTGGCGGTTTCGCAAAAATGGATGGCGAAACAGTAATGATTATCGGGCAGCAGAAAGGTATTAATACCAAAATGAGGCAACTGCGAAATTTTGGTATGGCTAACCCTGAAGGTTATCGCAAGGCACTGAGGCTAATGAAACTTGCGGAAAAATTTAATAAGCCCATTATAACAATGGTCGACACGCCGGGCGCTTTTCCGGGTATTGAAGCAGAAGAAAGAGGGCAGGGCGAAGCAATCGCAAGAAATATTTACGAGATGCTGCGATTGAAAGTGCCGGTTATATGCGTAATAATTGGAGAAGGAGCCAGTGGTGGTGCAATGGGAATTGGTGTGGGTGATAAAGTGCTGATGCTTGAAAATACCTGGTACACCGTTATTAGCCCTGAAAGCTGTAGTTCCATTCTTTGGCGCAGCTGGGATAAAAAAGAACTGGCCGCAGAGCAACTCAAACTAACCTCAGATCACATGCTGGAGTTTGGCCTGGTAGATGGTGTTGTGCCCGAGCCACTGGGTGGTGCACATTGGGATTACGATGAAGCTGGCCGGTTGCTGAAAGAATACCTAAAACCAATCCTGGCTGAACTAAAACAGCTGTCGCCGGAACAAAGGGTTATTAGCCGGATAAGGAAGTTTGGTAATATGGGCTTTTACGAAGAAATGCCTGAGCCTCAATTACAATCATAGTTGATATTATTAAGTTTGCTGTAAATAATCATTCATCATTTTATTGCCTCGGTTGAGGTTGGGAGTTCCAGTATGGCATTGTTAACAGGAGTAGGAGTGGCTATTATTACGCCATTTACCAAAGATTTTGCGGTTGATTATAATAGTCTTGAAAAACTAATAGACCATTTAATCCATTGCCAGGTAAATTATATAGTAACCCTTGGTACTACCGGCGAGACAGCCACTTTATCCGAAGAAGAAAAAATAGAAATACTAAATTTTACTTATGAAAAAGTAAATGACAGAATTCCAGTTGTAGTTGGCATTGGCGGTAATAATACCGCACAGGTTATTGAACAGCTGCAAACCTGGCCGCTTGAAAAAGCAACAGCTATCCTAAGCGTTAGTCCATATTATAACAAACCTTCGCAGGAAGGCATCTACCAGCATTATGCAGCCATTGCAAAAGCGACTTCAAAAAGTATTATCCTTTATAATGTTCCTGGCCGCACCATGTCAAATATTACTGCCGAAACAACCATCAGGCTTGCCAACGATTTTGAAAACATAGTTGGTACAAAAGAAGCCAGCGGCAACATGGTACAATGCATGCACCTGGTAAAAAATCGCCCCGAAGGTTTCATGTTAATCAGTGGTGATGATCACATAACACTACCGTTGATTGCCTGCGGTTTTGACGGAGTTATAAGCGTTGCTGCCAACAGCTTTGCTGCAGAATTTTCATTGCTTGTTCACGAGGCAATGTCTGGCAATTTCGAAAAAGCACGTGAGCAACAGAACAAGCTGCTGGAATCAATGGATATGTTGTTTGTTGAAAACAATCCTGCTGGTGCAAAAGCATTCTGTGCCATAAAAGGCCTCTGCGAAAATGTACTGCGTTTGCCTTTGGTTCCATTAAGCGAAAAATATATGGACAGGGTGAAAGCTTTATCCTAAAAAAAAGCTATGCAAAAAATGCTGCGGTTATTATTGGCCGGTTGTCTTTTATTTACTGGCCAGGTAATTGCCCAGGTGCACATAACTTTTTTGCTTGATACTGCTGCTTTAAAGCCAGGTAAAAATTATTACCTCGCAGGTAATGTTAATGGATGGAATCCCTCCGATTCTCCATATTCATTTATCAACCGCCAGTTAACAATTACAGCAAACCGCGGTGATGTTGTTGAATTTAAAATAACCAATGGTTCCTGGGAGTCGGTTGAAACCAGCAAAACCGGCGCAGATGTTCCCAATAGAATTGTAAAAGGCAATAGCGATACAACCGTAATTATTTCAATAGCCGGTTGGAAGAATGAATTTGGTGAGCCAATTAAGAAACATACTGCATCAAAAAATGTAACAGTATTAGATACTGCCTTTGCAATTCCCCAGCTGCATCGTAACAGAGCCATTCGTATTTACCTGCCGCCGGACTATGCAACCAGCCGCAAACGTTACCCCGTTTTATACATGAGTGATGGGCAGAATTGTTTTGATGAATTTACCGGTTCATACGGCGAATGGCAGGTGGACGAAACACTTGATCATTTTTACGATAGCTGTAAAAAGAGTTTAATAGTTGTGGCTGTTGATCATGGCGAAAGCCACCGCCTGCAGGAATACGACCCTTACGATTTTGAAAGATTTGGCAAAGGCGAAGGCAAAGAATACGCCAGCTTCCTGGTAGAAACCCTGAAACCTTTTATTGATAGTGCATTCAGAACAATAGGCGATAAACGGCACACACATATTGCTGGCAGCAGCATGGGGGCCGTATTAAGCACCTGGGCTCTGATTGCTTATCCATCTGTGTTTGGCAATGCGGGTATTTTTTCGCCAGCCTATTGGACGGCTAAGTCACTCTATACCGATACAAAAAAACATCTCATGGCCCTGACTAACCATTCGGTTTTTCTATACGCCGGTGGCAGCGAAAGCAAAAACATGGTTAGTGAAACGAAAGCCATGTATCGCATTTTACAAGGCAATCATACGTTGAAAATGGAATTATTTGTCGATGAAATGGCGCAACATAATGAAGCCGCCTGGCGCAAATGGTTTCCTGTTTATCTGCAATTCATTTTAAAATAAAATTGGCACATAGTGTCTTCTGGTAACAGAGTAGTATTCTTAATTACAGGCGAAAAGTAACACCTTCTATTGCCAGGTCGGTATTTTCAAAAACCGTTTTTGCTTCTTCTAAAAAAACATCCAACTCTTCGTATTTACTGCTAAAATGGCCAATGAGTAAACGCTTTACAAAAGCCGATTTGGCTATACAGGCCGCTTGTTTTGTAGTACTATGAAACCGGTTGGCAGCTCTTTCCTCCAGGTCGTGCAGGTAGGTTGC
>JBKJNG010000652.1:0-2531 GCA_046596065.1 Phnomibacter sp.
TTGAATCAACAGCTTCTTGAAGTACCCGTTCGTTAAACGAAAGCCAACTTAAATCTCGATTAAAAAATTGCCAGTTACTCATACGAATCACTCCGATTTATTTATATAAAACTGGTAAGCAATTATTCTTTTAAACGGGTTTAATTAAGCTGAAAATATTATTTCATATATCCTGGAAAAATTCCTGGTAGCTTATTTAAAAAAAGTTACTGCCAATACAAAAGCAATTACCGATGCAATAATGCCATACATGAAAACATTATAACCTATACGCAGCAACCGGTATTTGCGACCCAGTACTTTGCCCTGTGCATACAGGTCACGTATTAAACTGCCATATAAAAATTCACGGTCATTCATCATTTGCAGCATGCCATTATTGTAGGCATCAAAATCCATCCGGTAAAAGTTTCCGAAAAAGAGCAGGTTCACTTTTTTGTTTGCAATATCCGGTTCTGTAAAAGTGCCATGTGGTAATGCAGGCCTGGTTGCCAATATTGAAAACACCAGGGTTACCACGCAAACCGCCAGCAGCAAAATAGTGGGAAAAATAAGATTTGGATAATCTTCCAGTTTGCGTAGCAAGAGGCTGAGTAAAACTGATAAAATAATAGAAGTTGTAGTGATCATGATATGAGCCTTATTATCGGCCATATCGCTCAACCGCTGATGGTTTCCTGAACTAATGCGAAACATTGTTTCAATACCCCTGCCTGGTTTATCTTCTTTTTGTTTTTTAGTAGATATCTCCGGTTCGGGTAAAGTCAGTTGAGGGGTGGTTAATATGGTTGTAGGTTCAGTCGCGTGTACTGTAACAGCCGGAATTTCCTCCCTGGCTTTTTCTTTTTCCTTTAACGCCATTAAATTTTCAGCTTTTTTTTCGTTCAACAGGTTGCGAACATAATCGGTATGAAAATGATGCGATTCAAATAGGATCATGGTGCCCTTTCGCCAATCGGTTTTTAAGATTTTTTGACCGGATAACAATTCCGCTTCTTTGCGCATTAATTTATTGCATTCCGTAAAATCTTCGGTGCCAAGATGGAAAAGGTCCGCATCGCAAACAATTTGCTCGAGCAGGCTTTGCGGAGATTGTGGCAGCGTCGTCGCAATAATACAATTGCCTACCGCTTCAATGGTAGCAGGCATGGCTTTCTGTATGGTTAAAAATTTTTCGGCAATAGCAGCGCCGGATAATTCGTGCCCCCGGGCGCCTGTGGTATAATAACCCGCATCATGAAACCATGCAGCAGTTGTTACCACAAAAAAATCATGATCGTTAAGCTGGTAATGCCTGGCAATTTGTCCCGCTCTTGATACCACCATTTTGGTATGAGTTATATTGTGGTAGGCTAGCGGGGGGTTTTCGTGCGCTTCAAAAAAAGAAATCATTTCCTCCTTAACCTTTTCGAGCAGTTGTACATAATTCATAGAACTCTCTTGTTATGATGAAAAATAAGCGAATCTCCTCAAAGATATAGCGTCAATAATGTAAGAATGACTGTGTTTAATAAAATACCTCCCGAATTAGCAATTTAATGCTAATCGGATATGTGAAGCATAAATGATTGGCAATGAAATAATTCGCCCGGTCGGAAACCTATTGGCATTTAATCAATACTTCAGATGATGACTTGCCTGAAATAAATGCAGATGCAGATAAAACAACATGGGTGTTAAATAATTTTCTAATAAATGCGCAGTATTCCTATAACAATGGCGTTGTAGAAGTAAACGCAACACAGCAAATGGCAATAGCATTTTTAGTTTTAGGAATTATGGGCCGGGTACAGGAAAGGAATATTTGCCAGGATTGTTTGAAAGATATTTCCAGGTGCCGGGGTCAAAAGAAAAAGGCACTGGTAGGCCTGGCTATTTCAAAAGAATTTGTTGAAGCACAGTAAGGAAAATTTGGGTAGAAAACGAAATAGGGAAAGGATTTGTTTTTAATTTTCAGTTGCAGGTAAAGTTGTAATAACATTGCCTTTATAAACTCTGAAATTTTTTATTGTAGGTTTATTAACCTGCATAAATTTTTATTGTAGGCTGCTGTCGGTTATGTTAACAAAAACGAGTTACAAATAAAAGTATCTGCAACCCGTTTAAACCTGTTCAATAATCCTTATGCAATAAGCACCTTTGCCATTCCTAAAACGGACGCAAGCATAATTATGCATTTCCAACAATATGTTTTATTCATTTTCATTTATAAATTTTACGACAGTGAAAATACACCTGTATTATTTTATTTTTTGTTAATTGGCTTGTCGTGCATGGCCGATCTGTTTTGATCAATTCAGCGAAGGATCATTAAAGGTATCACCTTGTTTTATATCGCCTGTTTCGTATCCTTTTTTAAACCAATATACGCGTTGTGCCGATGTGCCGTGTGTAAAGGCATCCGGAACTACGTGCCCGGTTGTTTGTTTTTGAAGGCGGTCATCACCAATTGCATTGGCTGCGTTAAGTGCTTCTTCAATATCGCCCGGATCTAAAATATCTTTCATTTTTTGTTCATTATGCGCCCAAAC
>JBKJNG010000096.1:0-6979 GCA_046596065.1 Phnomibacter sp.
GCGGGTTTTGGAGATTTGGACTTAATTAAACTTGCCCGGAAAGGGCTAAAAAAGGAAACCCTTGTTTCACTGGCTTCTTACCTTGATGTAACCATGGATCAGCTAAGCGTATTGCTCCATACTTCTTACAGAAACCTTCTGCGTAAAGATGCCACCGACCTTTTAGATAGTTACAAAACCGAAAAAGTACTGGAGTTAGCCGCATTTGCCAGCCGTGGCATTGAGGTTATTGGCTCTAAAAAAGGCTTTCAGCAATGGGTACATTCGCCTATTCTGGCGTTGGGAAATCGAAAGCCACTTGAGTTTTTAGATACCACATTTGGCATTCAAATGGTCATAAAAATTCTTGGCCGTCTTGAACAAGGCGTATACTCATAACCATGGAAGTATACAGGATTACCCAGGAAACTTTCTCAGCTGATTTAACAGGGAACGGATCGCGGTTATACGGCGGCCGTTGGAATCCCGAAGGTGTTTTTGCCTTGTATGCTTCTCAAAGCAGGTCACTGGCGTTACTCGAAAACATTGTTCATACACCGGTTTCAATTTTAAAAGAAAAGACTTATATAATTGTAACGCTGCATATACCCGATGACGCGGCTACAGAAGTAATTAATATAAAAGACCTGCCCTCTAACTGGGATGCTTTCCAAATACAGCCTGTTACAAGAAATATAGGAAACAGATTCTTTCAGAAAGCTTCCGGGCTTTTATTGCAGGTGCCAAGTGTATTAATGCCGGAAGAATACAATTATGTTTTGAACCCGCTAATACCTGCCATGAAAGAAGTTAAGATCATCCATACACGGCCACTTGTATTTAACGACAGGTTAATGCAGGATTTTTAAAAGCCCTTCCTGCTTCTTTTCATTTATAACATATCTGACCGCTCATATAAAAAATAGCCTGTTGGTTTTGAATTTTTTATGTTTGACACCCGATGGTGTATTCATTCTTTTATGGTTTAGGAACCGGGGTGGTACTTAGCAGTATGTTGGGTACCGTTTTTTTCTGCCTGGTTCAAAACAGCATCGATAATGGCATCCGGAGTAATCTTTATATTTCTGCCGGGGTTATTGTGTCGGACATCATCCTGATTACCTTAAGTTATTTTAATGCGCAGCTTATTCCAAAAGATGGTACCGCAGAAATGATTGTTCGGCTCGTGGGATCGCTTTTTATACTGGGATTGGGTTTTTCAAACGTGGTTAAAAAATCGAAACTGGTATACGCTCCCTCGGATAAAAAGGCATTTTATTTAGCTGCAAGAGGGTTTACCTTAAACTTTTTTAATCCTGGAAATTTTTTTAGCTGGATAGCCGTATCGGCTTTGCTAAGAAATGTTTTACACTTTTCAGAAGGTGGCCGCATCTCGTTTTATATAGGAGCACTGATGGCTATTTTTTTAATGGAAATATTAATTTCTTATGGAGCTGTTTTTCTAAAACGTTTCCTTAGCCCTAGGCATCTGCACAATATTAACCTGGTAATGGGCGTGCTTTTTATAGTTTTTGGTATAGTGCTTTTGTGGCCTGTTATTGCAAAACTTTTTTAAGCAAGTATGTTTTGTTGCTTTTCGGTTATAATGAACCGGTTAAAAAAGTCTGATAATTCCTCTATCTCTTTTAGTATTGTTTTTTCAGCAAAATACAGTGAAGGATTTTTTGAAGCCCTAATAAAATCTACCAATTTTAGTTCCTCATTTTTATTTTGATACATATAAAACGGTTTGGCATCAATGCGGCTCACTATCGTATGCGGCTTACCGTTAATGGTTCCTTTACTAATGTGCAGGCGCAATAACATTGGCAAATGACACCATTTAAAAATATCATAAGCGATAAAATCGCCCAGGGAATAAACAATAAAATGCTGCCTTGACAAGCCGTCATTCGTAAGGTTTGTTTCAAAAATTTCCATAGGCTGCATATTGTGCGGATGGCCGCCTAGCAATATATCAACACCGGCCTCCCGGCAAATACGATGCATATTATCAACCGTAAACTTTGATGGATAAGCCTGGTAAGCACAACCCATATGAAGCGATGCGACAATGATATCTGCGCCACGTCCCCTTGCAAGTGTTGCGTGGTGAATAATCAGGGAAAGATCTGCATTTGGTTCATTTAAATTAAGATGGTTACATAACCACCCTTTGCCGGCTGGAAGTGTTTTTTTGTTTAAAGAATAGGTGTAGGCAATAAAAGCTATCCTAATCCCTTTGCGTTCAATAATTGGAAAATCATCCCTTGTTTCTTTAGAAGTAGCGGTCCCGGTAAATTCGATTTTTTTTGATTGTAAAAATTGTTGGGTTGCCACAATGCCGGTTTCTCCAACATCCATTGTATGATTATTGGCCGTACTCAATACATCATATCCCTTATATTTTCCATTGCCAGAAAAAATTTGGAAGATTTCTTCATGTATGTTAAAAAACATATCGTGCAACATTACTTCCGGTGCGGCAGAATAGGGTTTAGAGAGATCCGCCACCGTTTCAAGATTCGCGAAAACGATATCATTATTAAAAAAAAAATCGCCTGCTTCATTCCAAAGCTGATGGCAGTTCTCTGGTGTTATACAAGCATAAGGAATAAGGTCGCCACCGGCAGAAAGTGTAATAGTTTCCTGCACTTTAAAGTCGGCAGGTACGGCTGGTTGCAGGGTTTGGTTTTTAAAATAATCTTCCAGGTCTGCGCCCGGTTCAGCCTTAACCATGCCTTTATAATAGTATTTATAACCCAGGTAAAGCTTTTCTGCAAAGGTCATTTTCAGGGGGTCTTCATGATGCGAGGGTATAGGCGTGTCCCATTGCGGCAGTCCCGTTAATTTCCTGATGCCGTATAACGAGCGCAAAGTCTTCACTAATAGTTTGCCAGGTAAACTCAGGCATCTTACAGGGTTATATTTTCTATAATTTATCATGAAAGGTTTAAAAATGGCAGGGCGGTAAAATTAAGGTACTAAGGTTTTGAAGGATAAGTTTTAAACACGCATCCTTTTTCGACAAAGAACGGGGAGGCACTAAAAGGCGCTTTACCTATTTTTGAAAGATGACAAGGGAGGATAAGCAGTTGGCAACCATTGATGAACGGTATGCAGTTGAACAGGTCTCATTATTTTCGGAGTTCCTCGACCGCGGTATTTTGATTGATGTTTACCTGCCAAAAAATATCGTAAACCCTTCAGGCTTACCCCTGCTATTGATTAACGATGGGCAGGATCTTCCAAAAATGCCTTTTGCTCCAATGCTTAGCGCTCTGGTACAGATGGAAGAAATTGTTCCGGTACTTGCTGTTGGTATTCATTGTAATGAAGACCGCAGACTGGAATATGGCACTGCTGATGAGCCCGATTATATGAACCGGGGTTCAAGAGCGAAGTATCACCGCAAGTTTATTATAAAAGAACTTATTCCGTATATCCGTCTTCATTATCACCTGCCCGAAATAAAGGATACTGCCTTTGCTGGTTTTTCGCTTGGTGGCCTCAGCGCCTTGGATATTGTTTGGAAACACCCTGAAATTTTTAATACCGCAGCAGTTTTCAGTGGATCGTTTTGGTGGCGGTCGAAAGCGCTTAACCACGGCTATCGTGAAGACACAGATAGAATCATGCACAAACTCATCAGGAATGGTGTATTTGCGGCTAACCTCAATTTTTTTTTCCAAACTGGAAAATTGGATGAAGCCATGGACCGCAACAATAATGGAATTATTGATAGTATTGATGATACGCTTGATATTATTAAAGAGCTCGAAAGCAAAGGATATAAAAAGGGCAACCATATGAAATATTTTGAAATGGAAGAAGGCCGTCATGATGTTGCTACATGGGCTGCTGCCTTCCCTGAATTTTTAAGATGGCGGTACGGGAAAAAAATTATAGGCTAGTTTCAAATTAACAATCCCTTATATTGAGATCGATTTGTACACATTCAACAACATTAATGATATGCCACGATTTCTAGTTCCGATTGATTTTTCTGCCGTGTCGGTAAATGCTGCGCTCTATGCCGTTCAAATGGCAGAACACATGCCGAAAAAAGAAGTGATACTTTTTAATGTAATTGAAGAAATTCATGCCGGTTCCGATGGTACTCCTATGGATTTTAACGGAGAAGCACTGCTTGCCTCAAACCTTGCCGCGTTAGAAAATCTTCAGGTAAATCTTTTTGAAATGGGCATGTCGCCAATGGAAGTGGTGGCAGAAATAGGCGATTTACCCGAACGGTTAAAACCAGCTATTGAGAAGTATAATATAGATATGGTGGTGATGGGTATAACAGGCACTTCGTCCTACGATGATAATTTTCTTGGTAAAAACGCATTGGACCTTAGCAGGGAAAACACCTGCCCTGTTATGATTGTTCCGCCTGATGCCATGTTTAAAGGCTCAGGAAAGATTGGTATTGCCGTTGAATATAAAGATGTTGATAGAACAGTTACACTAAAGCCCATAAAAAAATGGCTGGATGTATTAAATCCGGAACTTCATTTTATACATGTGTCACCTGGCACAAATGCCGAGTTAACAGAAGAACAACTTGCTGAAAAAGCAAAACTTGAAAGCATCTTCAGCGATTACAAATGTGTTTTCGGGCATGTATCGAATCCGAAATTTAGCAACGGGATAAATAGCTATGTAGATAGTCACCAGATTGACCAGATCATCGTTTTTCCTAAAAAACATTCTTTATTGGAGAATCTATTTACGGCCGATCACACTAAAAAACTGGCATATCATAGCCACGTGCCCGTAATAAGTGTGCACGATTAAGCTTCCAAAGTGCAAAAAAGGGGCCGCTCACTCCGTGAACGTCCCCTGTAACCCTGCTGCTTTCAATATAATAGAGTCATTAAATATCTGGTAGTTTAAACAGGAAAATATTTATCCTGTTAATTTTTTCTGAAGAAAGCCCACTTGCAAAAAGCAAAAAGCCGCTGATATCTCTATCAGTGGCTTTTTGCTTTTATATACTTTATAATTACGGTATTTGTAAAACCTGCCCAGGCTTTATAAGGTCAGGGTTGTCGCCAATTACTGATTTATTGGCATCGTAAATCTCCTTCCAGCTTTTACCAACCTTTTTACCAATTTTAGAAAGGTTGTCACCAGCTTTTACTTCGTAGGTAGAGTTTGCAGGTGCATTAATATTCAACACCATATCCGCCGACCTAAAATCCGGATCCAGTTTTTCATATATAGCCCAAATCTGGTCTTTCACAGCTGCTGAAGGCGCATCGCCATCTACATACAAAACATTATCCTGTTCCCGTACCTGAAGGTTCGAAACACCGGCCACATTGGCGGCGTTTATAAGCTCTGCGTATTTTTCCTGTAGTGCCATTGTAGTCTCCTTTATTTAATGGTTAGTTTATTATCAACACTTTTTGGCCTTAATGCCATAATCGCCTGCATCAATCTTGGAAGTTCATCCCGTTTAGCTGTACCTGTAAGCGTAACTACGCCATCATTAACGGCTGCTGTCACACTCTTGTAATTTTTCAATAACAGATTTACTCCGTTAACTAGTGTCGAATCAACCGCAATTACAACAGGGGCGGGTGGCGGTGGTGGTGACGTTATTGATATGGCGTTTGTAACGGCTTTTACATTTTCAACGCCTTTCGCCGCAGTTTCAGCAGCATTTTTTGCGGCATCGTCCTGAACGGTACCGGAAAGTGTAACATCAGCCTCCTTCACATCTACCATTACGGCAGGGTTGGCCACAGCGGCTTCAACTTTGGCTTTAATATCAGCATCTTTGGGTTTGCTTTTGCAACCCGGCGCAAGTAATACTGTACTTCCCGAAAGAAGCAGTATCGAAAACATACTTTTTAAATTCATGAGCAAATTTTTTAGATAATAAAGGAAATCTATTTCCAATTAAAAGTGAACTATTAGTATAGTAAATAATTGTTCCAGCCTTTATTAACAGTACAGCATTTTATTGTTTAAAAACAAAATTGGGTGGGCTTTACACTAGTTTACATTTGCTGGTTGAGGTGAAAAAACATGGCAAACGGAAAAGAAAATCTATTTGATTATAACGAAGACAGCATCCGGACCCTCGACTGGCAGGAGCATATCAGGTTGCGTCCGGGCATGTATATTGGTAAATTGGGTGATGGCACTAGCCCCGATGACGGTATTTATGTATTGATAAAAGAAGTGATTGATAACTGCATTGATGAACATACTATGGGTTATGGCAAGCATGTGGATATTGTGCTTGACAAGGACGGGAAAGTTAATATAAGAGATTATGGCCGCGGTATTCCACTGGGTAAACTAGTCGATGTGGTAAGTAAAATAAATACCGGCGCGAAATACGATAGCAAGGCTTTTCAGAAAAGTGTTGGATTAAATGGGGTCGGTACAAAAGCGGTAAATGCACTTAGCAATTATTTTAAAGTAACCGCCTTTCGCGAAGGCAAATCAAAAACCGCTGAGTTTGAACGCGGAATTCTGAAGAAGGAAACCAAAGAGGAAAAAACAACACTTGATAATGGTACCGAGGTAACTTTTATTCCTGATGAAGCCATCTTTAAGCATTATAAATACCAGTATGAGTTTATTGACGGTCAGCTATGGAATTATTGTTACCTCAACGCGGGCCTTGTAATAAACTTCAATGGTAAGCGCTTTGTGAGTAAGAATGGCCTGCTCGATTTATTGCAGCGCAAAACAAATGCCGATGAACTGCGATATCCAATTATTCACCTTAAAGGCGAGGATATTGAAGCCGCTATCAGTCATAACAGCGACTACGGCGAAGACCTCTATTCATTTGTGAACGGTCAGTTTACCACGCAGGGAGGCACACACCAGCAGGCATTTCGTGAGGCTTACGTAAAAACCATCCGCGATTTTTATAAGAAGGATTACGATACGGCTGATGTGCGGCAATCTATTGTTGCAGCCATTTCAATAAGGGTTCAGGAACCTGTATTTGAAAGCCAGACAAAAACAAAAC